>CAYQDT010000673.1:0-3246 GCA_964416225.1 uncultured bacterium | reverse complement strand
ACTGCGGCCCGGAACGTCGCGGTGAGGTGTGTCCATCAACTGGAGCTGGGTGGGGATGCTGTCCACCTGCATCGGCTTGAGGACTTCGGAGAGCGGGTTGGTGTCCTGGCTGAAGGTGATCGTGGTCGATGCGCCCGGGATCAGGATCTTGGCTTCGGTCTGGTAGACGGGCTTGCTCAGGAGCGTCGCCGCCGCACCGATCGCGACCACCAGCACGAAGACCTGAATGAAGAGGAGCTTTCGGCGCCGGATGACCCGCAGGTACTCCTTCAGGTGCGTACCCTGAACCGGGGCCAATTCGTCACGCATAATACTGGGATTCATTGGATATAGCTCTGCCGCTCTCCGCTCGGCCGCGAACGACGGCTGGCCGGGCGGCCGTGGATTGTGCCGGCGGGTGGATTTAACCGCCAGGGAACCGGGCTATTCAGGGGCTCGCACGGGGCTTCTGACGCGGGGCGTCCGCGCGGAGGCCCGCGGCGACCCCACACTACCTACGCGCGGGCAGATAGTCACGTTCCGCTCGATGGGTTGATAGTCATCCGGAAAGCCGTTCCCCCGACTCTCCGCCCTCGCAATCAGAACCTGCCCCGGACGGCTCCGCCCGCCCCGTGCGGCGTTGCAGGCCGGGTGAAAATTCAAAGCTTCCCGCGGCGGAAGTCGCCGCCCCGGCTCTCTGCACGGTTAGCCTGCTCGCTCACGGCGTCGCAGCGACTTCAGGCGCTGATACCCGCTCCCGGACACACCGGTCCCAGGACGCGGTTCCGGTGACCGGCGGGCGATTGCGGGAGCATGTCCGGCCGGGCGGGCGGGTGCGCTCCCGCGGCCGGGACGGAATGGAAGGGAGCAACGGCATGGTGCGGGAACTCGTCGATACTTCAGTTGACCTGCGCCCGGAGCCCTGCGGTGCAACCGGCGTCCATGTCGGCTACTTCCAGAAGATTGGCTGCTAACTCCTCACATTCCTTCCAGGCGGGAGGGCGCACGCCCCGCCGGCAGGCACCGCGTCGCCGCTCCACAGCGCCCGCGTCGCCCGGCCCGGCGTTCTCACCGGGCGGCGCCGCGCAAAGCGGGCGGGACACATGCGCAATCCGTACTGTCTTCATGGATAACCGCACCCGGTACGCGCCCAAACGGAGGAAATGACCCGCAGCTTAAAAAACCGTCGGGCGAGCAGGCTCTGACCATTGGAGACAGCAGATGAGCGAGGTTTCGGACGACTGGACGCAGTGTGTTGAAGGTGGGGACGGAATCTGGGTGATTCGGGACCGGCGGAGCTGCCGGGAGTGGAACAACATCCGGTACCGGACCGGTCTCTCCGCCAGGAATACTCCGGCCCGGAAGCTCTCGATGAACGTCGCGACCATCCCGCCGGGAGGCGTGGCGTTCGCGCACATCCACGTCGACTTCGAGGTGATGCTCTACATCCTGAGCGGCCGCGTCCGCCACGCTTACGGCGAAGGCCTGGAGCAGGTGGTAGACAACGAGGCCGGAGATTTCCTCTACATCGAGCCGGGCGTGCCGCATGAGGTGTACAACCGGAGCGACACGGAGCCGGTGCAGGCGGTGGTCGCCCGGTCGGACGCGTGGGAGTGGGAGAACATCATCCCGTATCCGCGGCGGGGCGCAGGTGGGGGGTGAAGGGCGCGGGCGGAGCCGGAGAACCGCCGCTACGCGGTGCCCCGGCCGGAGCCGTAAAGGGCGCGGCCGGGCATGGCTCCCGTGTGCCGTCCGGACTGTAGCACCCGCATGCCGTTCACCCACACGTCGCGCACGCCGGTTGAGAGGTGGTGGGGGTCCGTGAACGTGGAGCGGTCCGCGACGGTGTCCGGATCGAAGAGGATCACGTCCGCGGACATTCCCGGGCGGAGCAGCCCACGGTCCCGCAGGCCGAGGCGGTCCGCCACGGCGGAGGTCATGATCCGTACGGCACCCTCCAGGGAGAGCAGCCGCTCTTCGCGAACATACTTGCCGAGCACCCGGGTGAAGGTCCCATAAGTCCGCGGGTGGACCGGGTTGGTCTGCCCTTCCGGATCGAGCCCGGCGGCATCCGAGCTGATCTTGATCCAGGGCTGGCGCAGCTGCAGCCGGAGGTTCGGCTCGCTGATGGTGAAGAAGACCGTGCCGATCCGCTGCCGCTCGGACCGGAGCAGGTCCAGCGCGGCGTCCGGCCACTCCTGCCCGCGCATCTCCGCGATCCGCATCAGGTTCTTGCCGATATACTGCTGGTTCTCCGGCCGCTTCAAGCCCAGCGGCACCACATAATCCCGCGAGGGGTTCTGTGCGGACGAGAGCGCCTCCACCTGCGGGCCCGCCATCTCCGCGCGGATCCGTGCGCGGGTGACGGGGTCCTCCAGGTTGTCCCACAGACGGCCGCCCTCGGCCGCCCAGTCCGGAAGCAGCACGGTGAGGCCGGTGCCGCTGGCGACGTAGGGGTACATATCCGCCGTGACGTCGCACCCTTCCGCGCGGGCTCGATCGATCCGCCCGATCAGTTCGGGAATCTTGGCCCAGTTCCGCTTTCCGGTGGCTTTCAGGTGGTAGATCTCCACCGGAACCCCGGCTTCGCGGCCGAGCGTGAGAGTCTCTTCGAGCGCCTGCAGGAGGCGGTCGCCCTCGGAGCGCATATGGGTGACGTACACGCCGCCGTACCGCGCCACCACTTTCGCCAGCTCAATCAACTCGAAGTCGGGTGAGTAAACGTTGGGCGGGTAGATGAGCGCGGTCGCGATCCCGAACGCCCCCTCTTCCATCGCCTCCCGTGTGATGCGCCGCATGAGGTCCAGTTCGTCCGGAGTGGGATCGCCCGCGTCCCACCCCCGGGCATATTCGCGGACCGTTCCGCCGCCCACGAACGAGCCGACGTTCACGGATACCCCGCGGGTCTCCAGGAACTCGAGCCACTCATGGAAGCGCGTCCAGCCGCGCGTCATGTCGGCGAGATCGGGCGGGAGGTCACCCCAGCCGAACGGCTCGCGGCGGCGACCGCCGAACGGCGTCGGCGTCCAGAGCTCCCCCATAATCTCCGTGGTCACCCCCTGCGTGACTTTGGAGAGGGAGCGGCCATCCGTCATGAAGACGCCGATGGAGTGGCTCTGGATATCGATGAACCCGGGGCTTACCACCAACCCGGACGCGTCGACCACTTCCCGCGCGCCTTCCCGGGAGATCCGCCCGGGAGGCGCAATCGCCGCGATCCGCTCGCCCCGGAGCGCGAGATCACCGAAGTAATAGGGGTTGCCGGTC
>CAYQDT010000672.1:0-3252 GCA_964416225.1 uncultured bacterium | reverse complement strand
GGCCGCTACGGCCTGATCCCTCTCCGGCTGCACCGGTGAAGAAAAGAGGGGGAGCACAGCCCGAACCGGCTGTGCTCCCCCTCTTTTTCGTGGATGCGGGAACGCCGCGGCGCCGGCCCGCCGCTAGCCGCGCGCGATGCCGAGCTCCATTCGCGGACGCGGCGCCTCCGGGCGCGCCGGGGCCTCCAGTTGACGGGACTGGGCGACAATCTGCTCCAGTGCCGCGATATAGGCGCTGAAGGCGGCCCGTCCCTCCGGGGTGAGGGCATACTCCGTCCGCGGCTTCCGGTTCACGAAGCTCTTGTGGACCGCCACGTACCCGCTCTCCTCGAGCTTCCGCATGTGCACGCTCAGGTTTCCGTCCGTCATGCCGAGCAGGTCCTTCAATTCCTTGAAGCTTAGCAGCTCCGCCGCCGCCAGGAGCGACATGATCTTCATGCGCCCCTGCTCGTGGATCACCAGATCCAGCCGTTCGATCGCGTCTACGCTGACTTTCATAGATCGGCTCCTGCTCCCGGCACGTACACCGGCTGCGGAGTGAGGGTGAGCGCAATCCCATAGCCCAGGTGGATCAGGCCGAATGTCGCCCCCATGCAGAGCGGGTCCGGCAGTGGACCCGCGCAGAAGGTGCCGACACCCGCTGCCATAAAGGTGAGGCCCAGGACGGAGATCACGCGGGGGGTGAAGAAGCTCATCGCCAGCGCACCGACACCCCACATCAGCATCCACACGCCCGGCAGCAGCTCGGCGTGACCAATCCGGGCCAGCAGGGCCGTCAGCACCAGTGTGGCCGCCAGTGCCGGCATGAGGGAGAGACAGACCGTTCGGGACTGCCGCGTCCAGAGCGGCTCCCCGCTCCGCTGCGCCATCCGCGCGGTGAAGAGAACCGTGACGGCCAGAGCGGCGGCCAGCACTCCCAGCCACGTGGGGAGGAACGGTGTGTTCCACTGCAGCCGCACCACGGAACCTGCCAGCGCCAGTGCGCCCGCCGCAATCCCCGCGTGCCCGGACAGGTTGGTATAGGTGGTGCTCCGCTCCATCAAGGTGCGGATCACGGAGAGGGTCTGCTCCGCCTCTCGGCCCGTCATCGCTCGCTCCCGTGCCGGAGCACCGGCTTTGCGTCGCAAAGTAACTCACCTGAGTATACCAGACGCGTTCGCGTTTGGCAGGGACCAACCGCGGGGTCACCCAAGCGGGCCACCGACGGGAGGTACCTGCGCGCTCCGCTGGCGAGTCGAAGGCACGGCCACGCCCGCCGACCTCCCGATCCGGCGGAAGGTCGACGCGCCCGCTCCGGGTGCGAGAAGCGGAGGGGTGCCTGGGAGGACCGCGTTGTGTTTCCGACAGCCGGGCGCGGCGCCGGTGACTCGACCTTGCCCCGGCGTCCGCACCGCTTCCGGACGTCACACTCCCCCTCGCCGCGCGCGCCGGACGAGGCCGGTCCCACGGTGGGGGCCTTCACTGGCCGGCGCCGTACCGGCGGGTCAGTCCAGGCGATTCAACTGCTCGAGCAGGGTCTTCCGGTTGCGGTGCGACGTCTCGAACTCGCGAATCTTCTTCCGCTCGGCCGGCGACAGCTTCGGCAACTGCGCGGCGACCTGATCGACCGTCAAATGTTCATACCCGGCGATCGGCAGCCCCCGGTCCGGCGACCGACCGTGCCGATCCTCCTCGCGCGCGGTTTTCGTCTCACCGGTCTCGGTACGCTGCTTGTTCACGATTCGCGCCGCCACTTCTTCCTCGCGTCCCTTGTAGCGGCCCTCTTCGTGGAACTCGTCCACGAGCTCTTCATATTCGCGTTCGCGTTTGGCATTTGCTCCGCGTGGCATGGGTCTCTCCTTCACCCCGGGCGCGGCGGCTTTGGACGACCAAACGTGGCCGCACTCCCGGATGGGCATGGCGGGTGAGCTCCTCACGCTCCCGCCCCACAGGCTCCCGTTACCCGGAAGCCGGCCGGGCGGAAACGCCGGCTCCGGAGCGGGGGACACGGCGCGGCTCGAGGCATGGCTGCCGGCCGGAAGGTCGTGCAGGGTTGGCCCCTGGCGGAAGCCCGGCCGGAGCGTTACCGGCCGAGGTGCATCGAGTAGGGGTCGTAGCTCGCTCCGTAGTGGAAGCCGGCATTACCGGCGCCGCTCGAGGCCTCGAAGCTCCGGTGCACACGCTCCCGGTGCACGCGCTCCCGGAAGAGGCGCGCCCGGTAGACGGGCTCCTCGCGGGACACGACGCGCTCCCGGCGGCGCGGCCCGAGCGTGGTCTCGAGATGGAGTGGGCGGGGAGCTTCGCGCGGCCGGCGCGCGTACCGCCGATAGTGAGAGCTCACCCGCGGCCGTGCCGCATGCGGAACCGGTGACGGCGCCGGAGCGGCGTGGGCCGGGGCGCTCTGCCTCTCCAGCCGCCGAGCCTGGGCAGCACGGTCTGCCCGGGAAGGAAGCTCGCGGACCGATACGGACGGCTCGTCCCCGGCTGCGGACGGGGCGTTCGCGCGGGCGTGAATTGCGACTCTGGGCGGCGGTGCGAGTGGATCCCAGCCGGACCAGGTGAGCCCGATCGGAATCGCCGCCAGCAGGACGGCGCCCGCCCCCAGAAGTATTTTCGGATCGCTCCAGCGGCCGCCGGAACCACGGTTCACCATTGTCTCTGTCCTTCGCGCGGCAACGGCCCGCCATGTGGAGTTTGCCAGGAACGGGCGCTTGCTAAACGTCCGGACGGGGCCGGCGGCCGCGCCGGCAGTCGGGGCCGCCGGTGCGTCATGGGCAGGGTAGCCGGACCGGGCCGGTGAACGGTTCCCCATCGGGTGCGACCGGGCGGCAGATCGGGCGGAAACGTTGCTTTTCGCGCCCGGCGCGTGTCCACCCCCGATTCGACGAAACAAACGGGCATTTCCGGAGACTTTAGCGAAGGGATGAGACACGGGTGCCGGCTTCCTGACCCGTGACTGCGTTCGCCTTCCGACCGCGCGGCGCTCGTTGGACAGCTCGGCATTGCCCAGGATCCGACGGCCTCGTGAACGTGTGGCCAGAGCGACTTCGAAGCGGCTCTCGGATCGGCGTCGCCCGGTGAGGGATGTTCGCCCGTCCCGCACGGAGCACCCTGTTCCGCGAATGGCCGCTGCAGTGGGGAACAGGCGCGCCCTGTTTTGGAGTATTTCGAAGCGTCGGATTTGCTGCAGTTTTCCGGGTGCTGGACAGCCACCCGGAGCTCCACGCCCCCTTCCCTCGCGGGCACCCGGCGGAGGCCGGACGCCCCAGCGGG
>CAYQDT010000671.1:0-3255 GCA_964416225.1 uncultured bacterium | reverse complement strand
GGGCGGCGCGCCGTCGACCGCATAGAGGGCGTGGTTCGAATGGTGACCGGGTCGGCGCGTGAAGGTGCATCTGCGACCCTCCCCGCCGGCCGACGGGCGGCGGGTCCCCGAAATTCGCAGGCGGAATGCGCGGGCGCTCCGTCGAACACGGACCCGGCAGAGCAATCGACGGGGCGCCCCCTCCACGGTACCAAAAACCGGGGAGCGCGTCCACCGGAACCGGCCGGGCCGGCGGGAGATGCCGTGGTGGAAACGGTGGTGCAGTTCGGGGCGGGGAACATCGGGCGCGGCTTTGTGGGCCAGCTCTGGACCGACGCCGGTTTCGAGGTGGTCTTCGTCGACGTCTCGCCGCCCATCATCGACGCGCTGAACCGGGAGCGCGCCTACCTGCTGCGCCTCGTCGGTCCGGACCGCTTCGAGGAGCGGCGGATCGCCCCCGTGCGGGCGGTGGAGGGCCGCGACCTGGATGCCGTCGCCGCCGAGCTCGCCCGCTGCCGGTTCGCCTGCACCGCCGTCGGGGTCGCGGCGCTCCCCCATCTGGTCCCGGCCCTGGCGCGCGGCATCGAGCGGCGCGGCGAGCCGCTGGACGTGATCCTCTGCGAGAATCAGCTCCACTGCTCGAAGCTGCTCCGGGAGCTGCTGCGGCCGCGGGTTGCCCCGGAGCGGCTGGAGCGAGTGGGGCTGGTGGAGAGCGTGGTCAGCCGGATGGTCCCGCCGGTCCCGGAGGCGGAGCGCGCGGGCGCGCCGCTGCTGGCCATTGCCGAAGACTACGAGCTACTGCCGGTGGATGCCGCGGCCTTCCTCGGTCCGCGGCCGCCCGTTCCCGCGCTGGTGCCGGCGGAGCCGTTCCAGGCGTACGTGGAGCGGAAGCTCTTCATGCACAACATGGCGCACGCCGCCGCCGCCTACCTCGGCTACCGGCGCGGCTTCCGGCAGATCCACGAGGCCGTCGCCGACCCCGCCACCCGGGAGGTGGTCCTCGGCGCGCTGGACGAGACGGCGCTGGCGCTCCGGCGGAAGTGGGGGCTGGAGGCGGCGGAGCTCGCCCGCCACCGGGACGACCTCCTCCGCCGCTTCGGAAATGCCGCGCTGGGGGATACCGTGCTGCGCGTCGGCCGGGACCCGGTCCGGAAGCTTCGACCCGAGGACCGCCTCGTCGGGGCGGCGCTCACCTGCCTGGACTGGGATGTCGAGCCGCGCTGCGTGGCCCGGGCCCTCGCGGCGGCGCTCCGGTTCGATCACCCTGAAGATCGCGCGGCCGCCCCGCTCCGCGCGGTCCTGAAAGAGGCCGGGCCCGGCGAGGCGCTCCACCGGTTCACCGGCCTCCACCCCGACTCGGAGCTGGGCCGGCGAGTCCTTCAGGCATTCGAGGAGGCGTAGGACGATGCTCCACCGGGGCGCGCGCCTCCTCCCGCTCCTCTGCCTGCTGGCGCTGGCGCCGGCCCTGTCGGGCTGCGTCCACCCGGTTCAGGATGCGGATGGGGTCCGTGCGGCGGTGCTGAAAAACGCGGACGGAACGCTCCCGCTCGAGGTGAGCGCCTTTCAGGGCGGCTACGGGATCGACTTCTACCAGCAGGCGGCGCGCGAATACGAGGCGCAGCATCGCGGCACCCGCATCACGATCCAGGGAGATCCCCGGATCTGGGAGCAGCTCCGCCCGCGCTTCGTCGCGGGGGAACCGCCGGGCCTCGCCTTTCCCGGCTGGGGAATGGACCATTACGCCCTGATCTATGAGCACCAGGCGCGTCCGCTGGATGATGCCCTCCTCACGCCCGCCTACGGCGAGAGCCGGGGCACCTGGCGGGATACCTTCCTGCCGGACCTCCTGAAGGTGGGCGAGTACCGGGGGATGACCTACCTTCTTCCGTTCTACGTCTCGCTGAACGGCTGGTGGTACAACGTGGACCTCTTCGAGAAGAACGGGTGGAAGCCGCCGCGTACCTACGCGGAGCTGCTGGAGCTCTGCCCCCGGATCAAGGCGAAGGGGATCGCCCCGCTCACCTACCAGGGGAAGTACCCCGACTACGCGCTCGGCGGCTTCATCCTGCCGTGGACCATCTCCATCGGCGGGCTGGAGGCTTTTCGCGATGCGGAATCGCTTCGTCCCGGCGCCTGGAAGAGCGACGCCTTCCTCAAGGCGGCCCGGATGGTGGTGGAGCTGCGGGACCGCGGCTACTTCCAGAACGGCGCGAACGGGATGAGCCATACGGAGGCGCAGATGGAGTTCCTGCAGGGCCGCGCGGCGATGATCCCCTGCGGCACCTGGCTGCAGAGCGAGATGAAGCGGCAGATACCGCCGGGCTTTCGGATGGCGTTCTTTCTGCCGCCGGTCGTGGAAGGCGGCAAGGGGGACCTTTCGACCGCGCAGGTCGGCATCGAGCCGTGGCTCATCCCCGCCCAGGGGCAGAACACCGCGCTGGCCATCGACTTCTTCAAATACATGACCTCCCGTAAGAAAGCGCGGGAGTTCGTACTGGCCAAGGGAACGGTCACGGCCATCCGCGGCAGCGACGCGGGCCCCCTTCCGGAGACGCTCCGCGGACCGGCCGCCGTGCTCCGGAAGGCGCGCGTGACCTGGACCAACGAGTACAGCCAGTGGTACAAGTCGCTGGACGACGCCACGAAGACCTCCACGGGCGCGCTCCTGCAGGGCTCCATCACGCCGGAGCAGTTCGTCGATCAGAACGAGGCCGCCGCGGAAAAGGTCCGCCGGGACCCCAATATCCCCAGGCATAAGTAGATGTGCCTGCAAGTGGGTCGCCAGGCACCAATTCTGCGGATTGAATTCGGCTGCACAATCCGCGTCTCTCCGCTGGCGGTTGGCGGAATGCTTGCAAGCGGAGGACACATGTCGGCCACAATCGGCCGGCGCCCAATCACGGCGCGGTGAGCACTACCCGGCGGCTCGGCCCTCGCACGCACAGCACGTGCAGATCCGTATCGTGCACTATCGCGCCCCGTACCGGTGCCGTGATGGCGAGGCGCTGCCCCTTGCTCATCCATGGCGGCAGCAAGCCCTGCGCAGCGCTGGTCATACTGAGCCGGGCGGAGGGCTCGTGTACGGCGGCGGAGGGAGTCGCGGCGGTCTGGCTGGGCGTAAGCCTCACGAGAGCCATTCCCGGCACCTCGCGGCACAAATCCAAGAGCGGCTCCGCATCGTGCGCCGGTCGTAGGAGCGGAGAGCTTGCCAGTCGTTGTAATACCGCAGCGCGCCAGCCCCGTTGGCGATCGGCGGGGGCAGCAGCAACACGCCCG
>CAYQDT010000670.1:0-3259 GCA_964416225.1 uncultured bacterium | reverse complement strand
CGGCCCCTTCGGCCCCTTCGGCCCCTTCGGCCCCTTCGGCCCCTTCGGCCCCTTCAGCCCCTTCGGCCCCTGCGGAGTCCGGCCCCAGGTTACTATACGGACGGTGAGCGACCGGTGGTACGTTTTGCAGTGAACGGTCTTGCGTTACCGGCAGCCGAAATTAGCTTCCGTCAACGCTGAAGAATCCGATTTGCAAAGCCACGCGCGGAACACCGGGACACCACCGCCGGAGTGCGCGCCGAGGGGCATCCGGCCGGTTTGTTTTCGGCCCGACACCGGTGGGTAGGCCAGTGGCAAGGCCTGCCGGAGAAATCCGTGGGCCGCTTGTGCCGGAATGGAACAACACTCCTGCCCATGCAGCGCCAGAACCGCCCGGAAGCAATGGACGCGCCCCACCTCGACGCCCGCCTGCTCGCGGAAGATCTACGCAATCTGGCGGCGTTGAATCGGTGGTTCGGAGGATGGGACGTGGTCCGCCGGCGCATCGCCGCGGTGCTGCGCTCGCTCCCTCCGGAGCGCGCCCTGACCGTACTGGACGTGGGCTCCGGAGCAGGCGACCTCTGCCGCTGTATCGCCGACCGGTGCCGCGCGGATCAACGCGCGCTCCGGCTCTGGTCGCTCGACCACCATCCCCAGATCCAGTCGTTCGCCCGCGTGCTCCTCGCCGATTATCCGGAGGTCCGCTTCCTGCGCGGCGACGCGTGCCGGCTGCCCCTGCGTGATGGGGTTGTAGAGGTGGCGCTCTGCACCCTGGCGCTCCATCATTTTTCGGATGACGACGCGGTGCGCGTGCTTGCGGAGCTGCGCCGCGTGAGCCGGCACTGGGTGGTGGTCAGCGACCTGTCGCGCAGTCCCGCCGCCCTTGCCGCGGTCTGGCTCGCCACCCGTTTCTGCCGGAATCCGATGACCCGCCAGGATGGCCCGCAGAGCGTGGAGCGTGCCTTCACGCCGGAGGAGCTGCGAAGGCTGGCCTGCGCCGCGGGCTGGCCGGAGCCCCGGGTCTCGGCGGAGCCGTGGTTCCGGATGTCGCTGGTGCACCGCGGGGAGGGGGCGTGAGCGACGTCCTCGTCATCGGAGCCGGACCGGCGGGCAGTGCCGCCGCAATCCATCTGGCGCGTGCCGGCTGGAGCGTGACCCTCGTGGACCGGTGCCAGTTCCCGCGGCGCAAGCCGTGCGGCGAGTACTTCAACCCGGAGTGCGTGCGCCTCCTGCGGGAGCTGGGGGTGCTGGACTCCTGCCTGGCGCGGGGAGCGCGCACGGTCTCCGCCCTCACGCTGAACGGCCCGCGGAGCGGAGCGGTTCGCATCGCCTTCTCCGAGCTTCCGGCTGCCTGCGGCGAGGCCCTGACTCTTGGCCGTGAAGTGCTGGATACCGTGCTGGTGGAGGAGGCACGGCGCGTGGGAGTGGACGTGCGGGAGCGAGTGCTGGTTCGCGAGCCATTGGTCAGCGAGGGACAGGTCACGGGTGCGCGGGGCGAGGTGGACGGGAAGGGTGTTGAGCTCAAGGCGGCGGTGACACTGGGCGCGGACGGGATCCGGAGCCGCCTGGCGCGGAAGCTCGGGCTGGGAGCCGGCGACGGCGGGCGGCGTAAGATCGGCATCACGGCCCGGTGCGACACCACAGGCGACTCCCGGCCGGGCCTCGAAATCGGTGCTCGCGCCGGAGCGTGCAGCGGCCTGGTTGTTCGGGGTGAAGAGGCGAACCTGGGGATGGTCGCGGATGCGTCCCGGTCGCGGGAGATCGGCGGCAATCCCGGGCGGTTCCTCTGGAGCGTGCTGGCGAACTTTCCGGAGCAGGCGCGGCGTCTATCGGGAGCCCCCCGCTCCGTGCAGACGGTCGGCCCGCTCACCTGGCGGACCCGCCGGCAGGCAGTGGACGGCTGCCTCCTCCTGGGCGATGCCGCCGGCTTCTACGATCCCTTTACGGGCCAGGGCGTCACCTTTGCGCTGCTAACGGCGGAGTTGGCCGCGCGGACGGTGGATGAGGCCCTCATCCGCCGCGACGTCGGACGCGGGCGCCTGCGCCGGTACGAGCACGAGCGATGGCGGGCCCTCGCTCCGCGGGTGTGGGTTCAGCAGGCGATCCAGGCGGTGATTCAACGTCCGGACCACTTCGAGCGGGTGTATCGCCGCCTGCGTGACCGCCCGGAGGTGGCGCGCGCGCTGATCGGAGTGGTGGCGGACGTCCTCCCACCGGCGCGCGTTCTCTCGCCGCGATTCCTCGCGGGTCTGATTCTGTAGAGATGGCGCAGAGCCTTCCGGCTCACGCCGGGCGCGCCGGATCGATCCCAGCCGACCGCTTAGGTCCCGGCCGCCTGGAGCGCGGCACCGCGCGAGATGAGGACGACGTCCATGCAGCACGCCGTGAATGAAATCTGGATCCGCGGCACGCCGGAGGAGGTGATGGCGCTGGCTTTCGACCTGCCCCGCTGGCCCGAGTTTCTGCCGCACTACCGGTACGTACGCATTCTGGAGACGGTGGGCGACCGGCTGACCGTGGAGATGGCGTGTGTCCGGAGCGGCATCCCGCTCAAGTGGCGCTCCCATCTCTGGGTCCGGCCCGAGGAGCGCCGGATGCGCTTCCGGCACGTCGGCGGACCGGCGCGGGGGATGGACGTGGAGTGGGTGCTGGAGCCGGTGGACGGCGGCGCACGGGCATCGATCCGGCACGACCTCTCCCTGCAGGTACCGCTCGTGCGGACCGCCCTGGGTCGCTGGATCGTGGGCGAGCTGTTCGTGCGGGCCGTCGCGAGCCGTACGCTGGCATACCTGAAGCTAGCCGTGGAATCCTGACGAAGGCGGTGCAAAGATGGCGCAGTCCACGAGAGGGTCGACGCGAGCGGTACGGAGCGTGGTCGTCACCGGCCTGGGGCTGATCACGCCGATCGGCACCGGCCCGGAGGCCGTCCTCGCGGCGCTCTGGAGCCAGCGGCCCGGTATCCGCGCGATCACTCGCTTCGACAGCGCGCCGTTCCGGTGCCGGGTGGCCGGCGAACTTCCGGATTTTCGCCCGGAAGATTACCTGGAGCGCAAACAGGTCCGCCGCATGGACCGGTTCTCGCAGCTTTCCGTCAGCGCGGCGCGCCTGGCCCTTGAGGATGCCGGAATAGGGGACGCAGAACTTGAGCCGGAGCGGACTGGGGTCTGTGTCGGCTCAGCGCTCGGCGGCGTGAGCTTCGGGGAGGAGAACTACGCGGCGTATTCCCAGCACGGCTGGAAGGCGGTGCATCCGATGCTCGCGCTGTCCGTCTTCGTCGGCG
>CAYQDT010000669.1:0-3265 GCA_964416225.1 uncultured bacterium | reverse complement strand
AAGGATTTTGGCCGACAGTTGCAGGGGCGTCACAGGTTTTGCCGCCTGCGGCGGCTGGGGAGGCGTGAGAATGGATGCTGGGGGCTGAGCCGCATTCTTCATGCCGCTCGTGCAGCGCCGAGGTGATGCTATCAATCATCCAGCCTTTCTCGACGGCGAGGATCCGCGACCTCCCGGCGCTTGCAGCCTGCTTTCCCTCCCTTCTCCGTGCGCTCGGCGGCTCCGGAGCGAACAACTTCTCCGGCACACCGACCCGGGGTGGTCACGGGCGTCCGGTGTTCTCGTACAGCTTCACGTTGTTGGTGCTCCCACCGCACGCCACGATGTCGGTGCGGTGAGAGAGGAGCGGCGCGCCGAAGATGCCCTGGCACGCCATGTGGCTGTCCAGCACCGTCTTCTTCCAGCGGCGGCCTTCGGCGTCTTCCCGCTTGTAGAGGTTCAGCCCGGTGCCGGCACCGCGGTAGCCGGCGAGGATCTCCGTCTCCCCGTCCCCGTCCACGTCGGCGCACCAGAGGGCGTGCCCGTCCGCCAGCGTGTCATCCAGCACGGTGCGGAGCCAGGGGCCCTGGCCGCCGGCCGGAGGCGTGTAGACGCAGACCATGTTTCCGTGCCACGGCTCCACGGTGGCGACCATCGGGCCTCCCCGCGGCCCTTTCGGCGCCCAGTAGACCTCGCTGCTCTCCGCCGGATGGAGCTGCTGCTTCCTGAAGGTGAGGCCGCCGCTCTCCGCCCGCGGGTAGTAGATGTGGGTGCCGGCCGCGGAGGCGCTCAGGATCTCATCCAGGCCGTCTTCGTTGATGTCCTGAACCCGGATGCCGTGCTGGAGCGGGAGCGCATCGTCGATCAGGTGGCGCTCCCACGGCCCGGCGGCCGGATCGTCCGGGATGCGGTAGTAGAAGAGGCCGGCCGGCACGGCCCGCTCCCGCTTCGGCTGCGCGCCGGCTCCGAGAATCGGCGCGACCACCAGCTCCCGGCGCTTGCTGTGCGGTCCCCACGCCCCCAGCCGGGCCCACCGCAGCCGGTGCGCCGTGGGAAGGGCATCGATGGGGTGCACCGACCACTCCTCGTCGAGCGTGCGCCCGCGCTTCAGCCAGACGATCTTACCGCCGTTGGTGGAAGGACTCAGGTGGAACTCGTGGATCACCGCCAGCTCCAGGTGGCCGTCGCCGTCCAGGTCGAAGGGGGCGAAGTCCAGCACCTCGTGGAGGTTGCTGATCACGGCGCGCTTCTTCCAGTCCGGGGCCTGGTACCACTGGATCAGCCCCTTGCCCGGGCAGGTAACCAGAATGTCCGGCCGGCCGTCGCCGTCCAGGTCCGCGCAGACGGTCTGGTAGGGGCCGGGGCAGGCGCCGTCGATCAGGTGCTCTTTCATGGGTCCTCTCCGGATTCTTGCCGGGATATTGCCTCGCGCCGGTGATGCCGCCCGCGCGCTACCGGCTCTCCTCGTAGCGGCCGAATTCGATGACGTATTTCCACCAGTTCGCCAGCTTGCCGTCGCGGGCGCGGCCGGCCGCCTTAGGGAGGTGGGCGAGCCACCACTTGTGATGGAGGCGGAGGTCGCCGCCGCCCCAGTCCGCGCAGGTCATCATTCGCTTCTTTCCGGTAAGGTGGGGATAGTTGAGCCAGTCGTCGGCGGAGGAGACGACCGGCCGCTTGTTGCCCCAGTCGTAGTCCCTGGTGCTGTTCGGCGCGAAGTGAATGGTGCCGACGCCTGCCCTGCCGGGCGCCACGCGGTCATAGAGGGTGAAGCGGTTCCAGGCGTGCGTCTCCCGCGGCTCCCAGCTTCCGTACACGTGGCGCATGATGCTCTCCGCGCGGTGGCCCATGTCCTCCAGCATCTCTCCGACCCCGCGCTCGTAATTGAAGCCCATCAGGATGAAGGGACGCGAGGTCTCGATCTGGGTGAGCGGCGCGGAATTGCAGAAGTAGGCATCCTTTCCCGCCATCGTCGATTCGTAGAGGCCGCTGTAGGGCGGGCCCCAGATCCAGATCTCATCCGCCTCCCGCCGGTTGATCCGCCGCATCAGGTCGAAGCGGCGCGCCAGGGCGGGGTAGTCCACCATGTCCGGGTGGTGCCAGCCGCGCCGCTCCCGCCAGCACTGGAGGTAGCCGTCGACCGTGTAGGCGAAGCCGTCTCGCTTGCGCGGCAGCTCGTCCACCACCTGCGTCTCCACGATCTCATACTGGACGTACCCGCCGCTGCACTCCCGCAGGTCCGCCAAGCAGGCCTGCGTGAGCGCCTGCGGATCGTTCCAGCCGCAGACCTGGTGCAGCCGGTTGCCGCCTTCGGAGGGAACGGGCGGATCGAAGATCAGGAGGAACACCTTCGGATGGATCGGCCGGTGACCGTTCGGCGCCGGAACCGCCGCCGGCGCGCCGATCGCCGCCAGGCACAGGGCGCCCGCCAGTATCCCCCTCCGCATCCAGCCTGCCGTCCGCATGGTCCCCCATCTCCGGGCGTTTCCGGCCCAACTTCGGAAGCCGCCATAAAGGTCAGTTCGGGCCGGGGGGGCGCGCGCCCTGCCTCTTCCGGGCCGACCTCGGCTCACGTCTCCGATGCGGGCGTTTCCGGCGCTTCCCGCGCCCGCGCCACGGTCCGGCGGTGGACCGGGGCACCCCGTGGAGGGCCGTCGATCATACGGATGATGCCCCGGGCTCCGCCGGATGGACGACTAAAAGCGTACGGTCTGCTTCCCGATGGCTAATCCAGAGACCACCGCCGCGATCCATCCGCGGCCCGCTCCGTGAGGATCCATCGTAATGCGCCAGCAGACCGGGACACGCGCACTGACGGCGCGCTCCAGCGCCGTGACCGAGGACCGGCGGGCATCGCCGCGCTGCTCCGCCACCGTGCCGGTGGTCCTTCACGGGGAAAGCGGGGTGCTGGAAGGCTACACGATCAACCTGGGCGCCCACGGAGCGCTCATCCACTCCGGGCGACTTCCCGCAGTGGAAGAGGCCGCGGACCTGGCGATGCTCCTCCCCGGCGGCCGGGTGGTGGCCCGGGTGCGGATCACCCGCGTGGAGCTGCAGCAGGGTCGATTCGCCGTGGAGTTCCTGCACATGTTCCAGAATGGGCACCTCGTCCTCGAGTACCTTGATGCCGCACGGGCGGCCGGTCGGCTGGACTGACCGGCGCCTTGGCCGGTTGGTGGCTGTTTGCCTCTGTTGGCGGCCTTCTTTTCAGCCGGGGGTTCGTTCGGGTACCGTCTGGCGAGGCACCCCCCGGGCCCTAATCGCTCCTCCCCACCCTCCCGCGGCGGGG
>CAYQDT010000668.1:0-3269 GCA_964416225.1 uncultured bacterium | reverse complement strand
ACAGCGTAGTCATTCGGGACTTCCAGGCGGACTATCGGAACAGTTACTGGATCCCGTTTCGGCTAGTGTGCACGGTTCTCCGTGATGAGGCGGCCGCTTTGTTCGAGGCGGCGCTTTCTCTCGCCGGATCGGTGGTGGGAGCCGGCTACTCCGCGATCGCCCACGCCGTCTTCGCCTCGCTCCGGAGCACCGTGTCCGGCGGAGGAGCGGAAGCGGGGCTGCTGCGCGCTTTCGTCTGGTCCAGCTTCGGCCTGGGGGTGGGCCTCTCCGCGGGGATCGCGTCCCGCTCCATGCGCCGCGCCTACCAGGGGTGTGCCGGCGGCCTGATCGGCGGCTTTGCGGGCGGGCTGCTCTTCGCGCTGGCGCTGGGCCTCTCCGGCAGCGGCTCCCTCAGCCGGCTCTGCGGATTCACGGCGCTGGGCCTCTGCGTGGGAATCGCGACGGCACTTGCCGAACAACTCTCCCGGAGCGCGTGGCTGCTGTTCCTCACCGGCCCGCAGGAAGGGCGTCAGGTGACGCTGCACGGCGAAGAGGTGGTGATGGGCCGCGACGAATGGGTCGACGTGCCGCTCTTCGGGGACCCGGCGGTGGAGTCGCGGGCGGCATGCATCCGGCTCGAGCCGGAGCCGATGATCCAGGAGACGGCGCTGAGCCCGCTGCTCCGGGTCAACGGGCTGCCGGTGTGCCGGAGCGCCCTGGCGGACGGCGACGTCATCCAGATCGGGACGCACCGGCTCCGGTTCCGGTGCCGGGCGCTTCCCGGAGTGGGCGCCCCGGTGCCGCCGCATGCAACGGCGTACCTTCAATACCCAGACGATCCCTATCCGCACGATCCGTATCCGCACGATCCGTATCCGCACGAGCCCGATCCGCAAGGCCTCGAGCCGAACCCCCTCTATCCCGCGCCCGACGAGCCGGCATTCAAGCCTGATCCCACCATGTCCGACCTCTCCACCGCCGCGGCCGCCTCCGCCGCCTACCATCCGGAAATGCCCCTGGTCCTGCGCGTAATGGCGGGCAGCACGAAAGACGTGGTGGTGCGCCTGCAGGAAGGGGGGCTGACCATCGGCCGGGAGCTGGGAAACGGGCTGCCGCTGCCGGACCCGAAGGTTTCGCGCTTCCACGCGCGGATTGAGCGGATCGACGGCTGCTGGGTGCTGACGGACCTCGGCAGCACCAACGGCACGCGGCTGAACGGCCTCACGATCGCCCGCGCGGGCCTGGTCCCTGGGGACTTCATCTACCTGGGCGATACCGTGCTGGGCGTGGAGAAGCTGGGAGGGTAGGCACTCCAATCCGGCGGAGGTGGGAGCGCGGTGTCCGCGCCTGCAGGGAGGGCACCGCAGGGTTTCCTTCCACCTATCCCCCTCTCCAGGGCTGACAGCATTTTTCGTGTTTTTAGAGACTTTGATCGTTGATCTATTATTAGCGACCTCGGACGCGTTCGAGAATTCGCTGTTCTCCGGCGTCTCGTATTCCCATGCTGCGGCCGCGCTCCGCACCAGCAGCGTTCAGGTGACGTCTCCATCCTGACACGCGGTCCTCGGGCTCCGGGTACCTTTGTTCTGCCCCCCACGATCGCACCAGCTATTCCGGCGCTCATGCCACAGGAGGGGTGGCCGGAAACGGAGCGCTCTTGCCGGCGCGGAGGCGGCGGACCGCCCAGCCCCGCCTACGTACTCGCGCTGAAACCGGGGCTCCCACCCGACGACGGCCGCTCATTGCCGGAGTTTCGGTGCTGGGAGAACTGGATCACTACCGGCACCGGAGGCCGGAATTCCGTCAAACCACCGCGAGGCGCCCGAACAGGTCCGTGGTGATGGCGTTGCGGGAGCGACGGCAGGAACTGGCACCATCATGGGCGGGCTCCCGGGAGCAATCCGCACACGCCGTTTTCGAGGACGGGTGTCGCGAAGGACGGAGTCACCCCAACCGTCGCGATCGGGACCACGACGGTGGCGACGGTCAGTGCCCATGCGGTGATCAGCGTAACCACAGGGATCAGTGTGCGTTACTATACCGTGTGAGCGACCGCAGCTTCACGAGTGAAAACTGCCTCGGGGCTTGCGGTGACCGGCTGGTTGCTCGGAGTCAGGTGTCGAACCGGGCTGCGACAGCATTTGGAGCGGTAGGACGCATCTACGGAGCTGGGACGCAAGCAGTGGTGGGGCCCCCCGCTGCTCGGGCCATTGGCGGTTGTTCCACGTCGTACCAGCCGGCAGCTGGAAGGAATCGCGGAAGCGATTCCGCGCGGAACCGGCATCGCAGCCTCGGAGCTGCTGGAAGTACTTCTTCGCACCCGATGCGGGTCAGGAGGGGCATATGGATGGGTTCGCCGCTCTGGCAGACGCGTGAAACGTGGCATATGCACCCGCTTCCGAGCCAGTACGAGTTATAGCTCTTGACTAAAACTGCCACGGGTTTCGGACACGATGTAAGCAGCTTGACGCGAGGGGATGCTGGAGACCAGGATCGGAGCCGCTCTATCAGGGACAGCGAGCAGCGTCAACATGCCGGGGATTGCGTTAAAAGCGCGTGCGCCATCAGGACGACCGGTCTTGCGGGCTCCGGTTGACCTTACCCACGCTCGGCAAAGGTAGCTCCTGCCCGTGAACGCTAGTTATTGCTCGGATTGGCATTCGTCAAGGGTCTCGGCGAAGGTGCCATCGATGTCTTGATTCGCGTGTCGACGGTGAGCGGAACGGCTTCCGGGCGAAGTGTTACGTCCGCCCGCATTCCGCTCGCCGCCTCTCGCGAGAAGGTTATCCAGAGATGATCTCCGTTCCCAGTCTTCGGAAGCTCGCCTTAGGCACTCTGCGAGGCAGTTCCGGTGCAGATCGCGGCCGGTCTTGGAGAGCACTGCTCTGTTCATGCGCGCTCGTGGTTTTCGCCTACGCTTCAGGATTGGTAGTCGGCAGCACCACCTTATTTAGCGCACAAATGCGGGTAGGGTGGCGCATGATTGGATGGTTCTTCTTAGTTCCAGCTTGCGCGCCTTTCGCCGTTGCCAAGCCGCTCTGGCTGCATTTTTGGCTACATAACTCTCGGTTAGCCGTGTGGCGTATCGTGTACGGTTGCCTGGGCGCATCCGTTCTTGCCTTGATAGGGGTGTTCTTCGATGGGTGGCTGATCGGAGCGGTTGCAGAGCAGGCGAGTTTCGTCGGCATCCCGGGATTCTGGTTCGCACTCGCGAGAACCATGCCCCACTGCTGCATAGCCCGGATTATGCACGTCGTGCCTGGGGGGAGTACAAGCCGTGCGCGCGGAGG
>CAYQDT010000667.1:0-3274 GCA_964416225.1 uncultured bacterium | reverse complement strand
ACCACCTGGTCCATGTTGTAGTACTTGTAGGTGGCCAGCCGCCCCACGAAGTACACCCCTTCCGTTTGCTCGGCCAGCTCCTTGTATTTGTTGTAGAGCTGGGTGCACTCCGGCTTCGGGATCGGGTAGTAAGGATCTCCCTCGGCCCGCGGGTATTCGTAAACAACGCCGGACTTGGCGTGCTCCTGGCCCGTGAGCTGCTTGAACTCCGTCACCCGGGTGTACTCGTGGTCGTTCGGGTAGTTCACGACCGCCACCGGCAGTACCTGATTCTGGTCGACGGTCTCATGCTTGAACTCCAGGGAGCGATACGGCAGCTTTCCATACCGGTAATTGAAGAACTGGTCCACAGGCCCCGTGAAGATCATCTCGCGGTACGGAACCTCGTTCATGATCTCCCGGTAGTCCGTGTTCAACATTACCTTGATGTTGGGGTGGGCCAGCATCCGCTCGAACATTCGCGTGTAGCCATGCAGCGGCATCGCCTGGAACGTGTCCGTGAAGTAGCGGTCATCCGTATTAGTCCGGGTGGGCACGCGCGCGGTCACCTGAGCGTCCAGCTCGGACGGGTCCAGGTTCCACTGCTTGCGCGTGTACCCGCGGAAAAACTTCTCGTACAGCTCCCGCCCGACCTTGCTGACCACCACGTCCTCGCTGGTCCGGCACTGCTCCACCGGCTCCGCCCGCGACTGGAAAAACGCCTCGCATTCCTCCTCCGTCTGCAGGTTCAGACCGTAGAGCTCATTGACCGTGGTCCGGTTGATGGGGATTGGGAGCAGCTTGCCGTCCACCTCTGCGAGCACTCGGTGCTCGTACGGACGCCAGTCGGTAAATTGCGAGAGGTACTCGAACACGCGCTCAGAGTTGGTGTGGAAAATGTGCGGGCCGTACTTATGGATCAAGATCCCGTCGTCGTTGTAGCAAT
This sequence comes from uncultured bacterium, assembly GCA_964416225.1. GTDB lineage: Bacteria > Armatimonadota > SYMT01 > SYMT01 > SYMT01 > CAYQDT01. The sequence continues at coordinate 2,349 of CAYQDT010000667.1, read as the reverse complement.
CATAGGCGTTGCCGCCGATGTGGTTCCGCTTATCGATGAGCAGGACCCGCTTTCCCGCCTGCGTGGCCAGTCGCTCCGCCAGCACACTGCCCGCAAACCCAGCGCCAACGATGAGAAAGTCAAACATGTTATCTTTGAAACCTTTCTGCCACGCGTCAAAGTGCCAGGCACCCCTGAAATCGTCAAGGCGAAAAGCCTGAGCCCACCCAGGCAGGCGCTTATGACCCACGGAGCGGGGCCATCGTTCGGGAGCACCGGCACGGTGCAATCCGCGTTCGCTTTTGCGGGGTATCGCCGTCCTTCGCTGCACGGGCGGCCCGGAACGCGGTTAATGGAAGCCGAGAAGAAGATACCCTGGAAGCCGGTTCGGCAAACCTTTGCCCAGGGTGCTGGGTAACCAGGCGGGGCACTTGTTGGCTGCAGAAACAGGCATCAATCCGCCGAATGCGCAATGTTCAGTTAGAAAACTTTTAGCTGAATGCCTCCAATTCAGAGCCACTCGAGCCCCGAGTGCAGCGCATCCGCGCCGTCTCGTCCCGCTGGCGGCCCCCGGCAGCGGAAGCGTCAACCGGTGGATCGGGCACGGCGCGAGGAAGCCGGCATTCATCCGCACTGCCGCACGCCGCGGAGCCGGTCAGGCGGGAGCCTCCGCGGCGACCGGCTCCTCACGCCCGAGGTGCATCGCACCGAGCGCGAGGAGGAGCATCCCGGCGCCCACCACGCATACTCCGGGCCAGGCGCCCACGCCCCATGCCTGGCTTCCCAGGACCGAGCCCACGGAGCCGCCGATGAAGTAGGTGACCATGTAGACCGTGTTCACCCGGCTGTGCGCGTTGGGCTCGAGCCGGTAGATCCGTGCCTGATTCGAGACCTGCGCCGCCTGGACGCCAAGATCCAGCAGAATGACCCCGGCAACCAGTCCCGATATCACTCCTCCCACCGCGGCGAAGAGCATGAAGGCGAGGGCGGTGATCCAGACCGCGATGCCGACCACCCCGCGCGGGCTCCGACGGTCCGCGAGCCGGCCGATGATCGGCGCGGCGAGGGCGCCGGCGATGCCGACCAGTCCGAACAGCCCGGTCACCTCACTGCCGAAGCGGTAGGGAGGCCGGGCCAGGAAAAATGCCAGCGTGCTCCAGAAGGCGCTGAACGCTCCGAACTCCATGGCCCCGATGAACGAGGCCTCGCGCAGCGTCGGGTGCTTGCGAACGAGGTGGCCGAGAGACCGGAGCAGCGCTCCATAGGAAAGCGCGTGCTCGGGCTCGCTGCGAGGAAGGACGAAGCGTGCGCCGACCGCGAGGAGGAGCATCAGCACGGCCGCGCCCCAGTACATGGCGCGCCAGCCCCACAGCGCGCCTACGTATCCGGCCACCGTCCGGGCGCCCAGGATGCCGATCAGGAGGCCGCCCATGATCGTGCCGATGACCCGGCCGCGCTCCTCCGGCCCGGAGAGATGGGCCGCGAAGGGGAGAATCATCTGCGGGACCACCGTCGCCGCACCGATGCAGAAGCTGAACAGGGTCAGGAGATACAGGCCCCGTGACAGCGCCGCCGCCAGCAGCGCCGCGGCGGTGGCCAGCAGCATCGTTACGATGAGCCCCCGGCGCTCCATCGTGTCGCCCAGGGGAACGAAAAGCAGCATGCCCGCGGCATAGCCCAACTGACCGGCGGTCGGGATCAGGCCCATCCGGGGAGCATCGACCCCGAAGTCCCGTCCGATCAGCACCAGCAGCGGCTGATTGTAATAGAGGTTCGCGACGGCGAGGGCGCAGGTAATCGCCATTGCCCAGACAAGAGACGGTTTCAAAAGCAACACCCGGTCGGAGTGGCCAGAGCCAAACACCGGGATTCTAGTCACGTGCGGCGCACCGAGTCGCGCTGCCTCGAATTCGCAATGCCGCGTCGTCACCCTGCGGTGCGTTCGTACCGCCGTGGTCGCATTGCCCATCGAACCCGGGCCGGATGGGGCTGAGAGCAGCGTTCGTGGAGAGCGCTTCGCAGGCGGGTGGGGCCGGCGGACCCGGCAGAGATCCGCTGACGGCGACACAGCCGAGCGGTCAGGTATAGATCTCGATAGCCGTGGACTTGATGGCCGCGACCACCCCGGCGCCCTCGACGAGGCCCAACTCGGCGGCCGCGGAGCGGACGACGTCCGCCGACAGCGGTACGCCCGCGTCCAGGTGCACGCGCAGCCGGTCCGGAAGGGGCACCAGCTCGCGGACCACGGCGGGAAACTGGTTCCGCGCGGAGATGGACGCGTGATGGGGGAGCAGCGCCACCTCCTGCGGCCCGAACGCCACGAACACCGGACCCGGACCCACGCTCCCCGCCCCGGCGGCGTGCAGGAGC
>CAYQDT010000666.1:0-3274 GCA_964416225.1 uncultured bacterium | reverse complement strand
CCGCCGAACGTGCGCGCCAGCCAGGCGACCGGCACCCCCGCGCGCCGGGGCGCGGTGCACGCCTCACTCCGGCTCCGGACGGCGAATTCACGAACAAATAAGGCTGAAGTGTAGCCAATCCGGATTGTCACGAACCTGGACTGGCGTCTAAATTGATCAGGACCGGCGAGCAGCCATGGTCCTGCTGCCCCGCGATCCCAAGGAGTCTCCGCATGTCCCTTGAAGGCACCGCCGCGCCGCTTCGGAACGGCAACCGCGTTCGCACCTCCGCTGTCGTTCTCCTGAGCGCGGCTGTCCTTGCCGGCGCTGGCTTCACGTACGTACGCTCGCACGGAGCTGCGGGCACCGCGCCCGCAGCTCCGGAGAGCAAGAAGCCGGCCGCCGCCGCGCCTAAGGCCCCCGAGGTGGAGGTGGAGAGCCTCTCTCGCGGCGCGTTCGAGCAGCCGATCCGCGTGACCGGCAGCCTCAAGTCGGACGAGGTGGTGGCCGTCTCCACGAAGGCGACCGGCTTGATCCGGGAGGTCCGCGTGAAGGAGGGGGATCGGGTTACCCGCGGCGAGCTCCTGGTGCGCATCGACGACGACGAGCTGCGCGCCCAGCGGGACCGGGCGCAGGCGGCGGTTCAGGCCGCCGAAGCGAAGCTCACCCAGAGCCGGACGGCGCAGCGGTACAAGAACATCGGGGCGGACACCGACCTCCGCCGCGCCCAGGAGACGGTCGAGGCTTCCCGCAGCCGGCTGAAGCAGATGCAGGAGCAGGCGAAGATCTCGGACACCGAGGCGGAGACGCGGGTCGCCTCGGCGAAATCGGTGGCGCAGTCCGCCCGCGAGCGCCTGAAGGCGCTGCAGGAAGGCTCCCGGAAGCAGGAGAAGGCGGCCGCCGACCTGGCCGTGGCGCGGGCGCAGGCCAATGTCAACAAATTGAAGAGCAACTGGGAGCGGCGCCGGCAGCTTCTCCTCGAGGGAGCCATTGCCGAAGAGGCCGCGGACAACGCCCGGCGGGACTACGAGGTGGCGCTGGCGGAGCTGAACTCGGCCCGGCAGCAGCGCGACCTGACCTTCGAGGGGCCGCGGAGCGAGGATATCCGGCAGGCCGAGGAGGCCGTCCGGCAGGCGGACGCCGCGGTCCAGGATGCGGAGGCGAACCGCGCCAAGCGCCGGATCAGCAGCGAGGACGTAACCTCCGCCGAGACCGCGGTGCGGCAGGCCGAGGCCGGAGTGGAGGCCGCGAAGGCAAACCTCGGGCAGAAGAGCTTCAACGCGGACGAGGTGCGCAACGCGGCGGCGGCGCTGGCCCAGGCCCGGGCCGACGTCCGATACTACAACGAGCTGATCTCGCAGACCCGGGTGTTCAGCCCGGTGAACGGCGTGGTCTCCGAGCGGAAGGCGCACGCCGGCGAGTCGGTCTCCATGCAGAAGAGCGATCTCGTCACGATCGTCTCCGGCGACACCCTCTTCTTCGAGGCGACCGCGCCGGAGGCCGCCACTCCGTACCTGCGCGCCGGGCTCCCGGCGGACGTTACGCTCGACGCGCTGCCCGGAGTCCGGCTCCGGGGCACGGTCCGCGACGTGATTCCCGTGACGGAGAGCACCAGCCGCTCCGTCCGGCTCCGGATCTCCGTCCCGAAGCCCGCCGGCGCCTCGGCGGTGGTGGGCGGCTTTGCCCGCGCGGTGGTCCACGGCCAGGCGCAGCGGAGCGCCCTGTCCGTGCCGCGCGAGGCGCTGCTGACGGACGAGGGCGAGACCGCCGTCTACCTGCTCGAGGGCGGCCACGCGCGGAAGAAGCCGGTCCAGATCGGCAACGTGACCGGACCGCGGATGGAGATCCTCTCCGGCCTGCGCCCGGGGGACCGGGTGATCGTGACGAACCTTCAGAAACTTTCGGACGGGATGACCGTGGTCGCCCGCGAGGGGAGCCGGTAGTCGCATGCAGAAACTGGCCGAGCTGTGCGTGAAGCGCCCCGTCTTCGCGACGGTGCTCACGCTCCTCCTCATCGTCCTCGGCGCCGCGTCGTACTCCCGGCTCGGCGTCGACCGCTTCCCCAAGGTGGACCTCCCCACCGTAACCGTCACCACCCGGCTGACCGGCGCCGCGCCGGAAGACGTGGAAACGGAGATCACGGACAAGGTGGAAGAGGCCGTCAACACGATCAGCGGGATCGACGAGCTCCGCTCCACCACGTCCGAGGGCGTCTCCCAGGTGTTCATCACGTTCATCCTGGACAAGAACATCGACGTGGCCACCCAGGAAGTCCGGGATAAGGTCAGCCAGATCATCCCGGACCTGCCCAAGGAGATCGATCAGCCGACGGTCGACAAGCTGGACCCGGACGCCACGCCGGTGCTCGCCCTCGCGCTCTCCGCGCCGCGGCCGGTCGGGGAGATCACCGAGTTCGCGGATAAGAAGCTGCGCCGGCAGATCGAGTCGGTGAACGGGGTCGGGCAGATCGTCATCATCGGCGGGCGGAAGCGGCAGATCAACGTCTGGATGGACCCGGAGAAGCTGCGCGCCTACGGCCTGACCGTGAACGACGCGGTGAAGGCGGTCTCCAACGAGAACATCCAGGTCCCCGGCGGCTCCGTCGAGCAGAACACGCGCGACCTCTCGCTCCGGACCAAGGGACGGATGCGGAACCCGCAGGAGTTCAACGACATCCCGCTCGGGGTGAAGGACGGCTACGTCGTCAAGGTGAGCGACGTCGGCTACGCCGAAGACGGGATGGAGCGGCAGCACTCGCTCGCCAACGTGAACGGGCAGGCCGGCGTCATCCTGAACGTGCGGAAGCAGAGCGGCACGAACACGGTGGCGGTGGTCGACGCCGTGATGGATAAGATCCACGAGATCGAGAAGCGGCTGCCGGAGGGGTACAAGCTGGAGGTGGTGCGAGACCAGTCCACCTACGTCCGGAACGCCACGCATGCCGTGCAGGAGCACCTGGTTCTCGGCGGCTTCATGGCGGCGTTCGTCGTGCTCCTCTTCCTCGGCAACTTCCGCTCGACGATCATTTCCGCCCTCGCGATCCCCACCTCGATCATCGCAACGTTCCTCCTGATGGCGTGGATGAACTTCACGCTGAACGTCATCACGCTGCTGGCGCTGACGCTGGCGATCGGCATCGTCATCGACGACGCGATCGTCATGCTCGAGAACATCTACCGCCACATCGAAGAGGAAGGGATGGCGCCGGCCGAGGCGGCGGTGAAGGGCACGCGCGAGGTCGGACTGGCGGTTACGGCCACCACGCTCTCCCTGATTGCCGTCTTCCTGCCGGTCG
>CAYQDT010000665.1:0-3278 GCA_964416225.1 uncultured bacterium | reverse complement strand
CAGCGGGACCGCGCAGATGGCGGCGCGGAACAGATCCGGTCGCTGCGTCACGGCGGCGCCCACCAGGAGCCCGCCGTTCGAGCCGCCGCGGATCGCGAGGCGCTCCGGCTTCGTGTAGCCCTCCCGGACGAGGTACTCTCCGGCGGCGATGAAGTCGTCGAAGACATTCTGCTTCCGGTCCAGCATGCCGGCGCGGTGCCAGGCCTCGCCGTACTCGCCGCCGCCGCGCAGGTTCGGCACGGCATAGCCGCCGCCCGCTTCCAGCCACGGATAGATGCTGGAGGCAAAGGACGGTGAGAGGCTCACGTTGAACCCGCCGTATCCGGAGAGCAGGAACGGCGTAGAGCCGTTCCGGGGCGTATCCTTCCGGCGGACCACGAACATGGAGATCCGGGTGCCGTCCTTCGACGGATACCACACCTGCTCGACCGTGTAGGGTGAGGGATCGACTGGTACCTTGACCTCGTACCAGAGATGGGTCTCACCCGTCCTCACGGACGTGCGATAGATCCGCGGCGAAGTGGTAAACGAGTTGAAGCCGAAGTACGCATCGTCCTCGTCCGGGTTTCCGACCATTCCGCTCGCCGACCCGATTCCGGGCAGCGGCACGGTGCGGACCGGTTTCCCGTCCAGCGTGCGCACCTCCAGCCGGTTCGAGGCATTCTTCAGGTACGTCAGCACCAGGTGCCCGCCGATCACCTGCGCGTTGTCCAGCACCGCGTCCGGCGCCTCCGGCACAATCTCTTTCCAGTGCGTCCGATCCGGATGGGCCGTTTCCGCGCGATACACCCGCCAGCGGGACGCGCCTTCGTTGGTGGTGATGTAGAAGCGGTCCTTCCACGCGATCACATTGAACAGCGCCGGCACGCCTACCACGAACGGCTTCCATGCAGTTCCGGACCCGTGGAGGTCCCGGTAGTAGACGTCCACGGCGTTCCACCCATGCTGAATGGTGCAGAACAACCACCGCCCGTCCCGGGAGAGCTCCACTCCCAGAAAGGTCCGCGGGTTGCCGGTCTTTTCGTGGACCACGGCATCGTTGCCGGGCCCGGCGCCCAACTGGTGGTAGCGCAGGTCCGTGTAGCCGGGACGCTCCGCCACCGGAATTGCGGGGTCCGGCGGCGAGTAAGCATAGTAGAACCCGTCCCCCGCGGGCGTCCACTGCGGCATCGCATATTTTGCACCGTGGATGACGTCCACGGCGCTGACCCGGTCCGTCGCAACGTCCTTCACGTAGAGCGTGGCTTCGTCGGCGTTGTTGACGTGAAGAGCGTAAGCCACCTTCTCGCCATCCCAGCTCGGCACCCACACGCCGAGCGAGGTGCTGCCGTCCTTGCTCATCGCATTCGGATCGATCAGGACATGCTCCGGGCCGCTCTCCCCCTCCCGCCAGTAGATGACCGCCTTTTCCTGGTCCGCGTGCCGGTGTGCATAGAAGTACCGGTTCCCGCGATGGACCGGCGCACCGACGGTGTCCACATAGAACAGCTCTTTCAGGCGCTTTGCCAGCGCTTCGCGTCCGGGCAGGCGCTCCAGGCGCTCCCGAGCGTACCGGTCCTGCGCATCCATCCACTCCCGAACCTCCGGGCTCTGGCCGTCTTCCAGCCAGCGGTACGGATCCCGCACCGCCACGCCGTGAACGGTCTCTACGGTATCCGCGACTCGCGAGGACGGAACGTGCTCCATGCTCATGGGATCAGCGATTCTCCGGGAGGGATGCGCGGCAGGGACAGCCACGCAAAGCGCGGCAAAGAGCAGCAGGTGACGGTGACGCATCGAGGGGCTCCGGACCAGGCGCGGAGAGGTCGCAGCATCCGGGGAGGGCCGTGCGCCTGGCTTCCTAATCTATAGCAGGCGCGTCAGCACCTGCCCATCCGAGAGCGGGAACGGACGCGCGAGCTGGTCGAGGATCGGAGTGCGGGGATCCACCCCGAGACAGTGGTAGAGGGTGGCGGCGAGGTCCTCCGGCGAGACCGGATCGCTCGCGACATACGCGCCGTCCCGCGTGCTCGCGCCGTACACCTGCCCGCCGCGAACCCCGCCGCCGGCGACAAGCGTGCTGAAGACGTGCGGCCAGTGATCGCGCCCGCCATCTTTATTGAACTGGGGGGTGCGACCGAACTCGCCGGTCAACACCACGAGAGTCTCATCCAGGAGACCCCGCTCCGCGAGGTCGTCCAGCAGCGCGGACACGGCGCGATCCGTCGGCGGCAGGAGCTCATCTTTCGACCAGTTCAGGTGGTTGACGTGGGTGTCCCAGCCCTGGCCGCCTTTCCCGTCATCGTGGCGCACCCAGTTTACCGCTACCAGCCGGACGCCCGCTTCCACCAGGCGCCGCGCGAGGAGCACGCTCTGCCCAAAGACGTGCCGGCCGTACCGCTCGCGCGTGGAGCGCGCCTCCTGGCCGAGGTCGAACGCGCGAGCCGCCGCCCCGCCCGCGAGGAGATCAAAGGCCTGGGCATACGGGGGACGGAGAACGCCTGCGCCCCCCACTTCCAGCGTGCGGACGAGCGCTTCCTGTGCCAGCAGCGCGCGACGCCGGATGAGCCGTTCCGGGGAGAGCCCGTGGGTCAGGGTCAGCTCTCCCGGCGTGAAATCGGCCGCGTTGGGATCGCCGGTGATCACCATCGGATCGTACGCCGCGCCGAGGAACCCGGCGTGCTGCCCGGATCGGATGGGACCGTTCGGCTGAATCTGCTCCGGTACCGTCACGAAGGAGGGCATCCCGCCCGCCGCCGGGCGGAGCCGCGCCAGCACCGAGCCGTGGTGCGGGTGATCCGCCCGGGAAAGGGCCGCCGACGCCGCCGTGCCCCGCGGGTACTTATGGCCGGTGGTCAGCCAGTAGCAGCCCGCCGGATGGTTGGATTCCGTGTGCGTGAGGGAGCGGATCAGCGCGTACCGATCCGCCCGGCGTGCCAGCAGGGGCAGGTGCTCGCAGACGTCGATACCCGGCACGTTCGTGCGAATCGGCTTGAACGTGCCCCGGAACGCGCTCGGCGCGTCCGGCTTGGGATCGAAGGTCTCATACTGGCTGGGACCGCCGGAGAGGAAGATCCAGATGCAGCTTCGCGCGCTCGCCGGCGCTGCCCCCGCCGCGCGCGCCCCGAGCAGCGCCGGCAGCGTGAGCCCAAATCCCGCGGCGCCCCAGCTCAGCAGCATCTCCCGCCGGGTCATGCCGCTCCCGCCCCTGGTTGTCGCCGAGCAGCCGAAGAACATCCACCACCTCTAGCCCGGATTATGCATGAGCTTTTCGGTGTAGCTGCCCCAAAGTTCCTGGG
>CAYQDT010000664.1:0-3285 GCA_964416225.1 uncultured bacterium | reverse complement strand
CTGCCGGGCGTACTCCGGCGTCCACTGGTAGTACGGCGAGTAGAACTCCACCACCTCGTAGCCGAGCCTGGCCACGGCGCGGAGGGTTCCGGGCAGGTCCTTCATCAGCTCGTCGCGCACGGAGTAGAGCTCCAGCCCCACGGGAAGCGACTTGTTTCGCTGCCGCGCGCTCGCCGGACGCGCGCTGCCGAGCGCCGCGGCGCCGGACATCATCAGAAACGAACGCCTGGTCTGCATGCGACTGGACACGTGCCGATCCTCTCCTACTGGCCATCAGGCTGCTTTGCCTCGATAGGGTGCTTCGACGCCGGGACCGCCGAGCCCTTCACCGGCCCGAGCAGCACCGTTACCGGCCCCGGTTCGAGGGAGGATTATCCGCCGCGAGACCCGCACCTGCGGGTGGTGAGGGCGGAGGCACGGGCGCGCGCGGCGCGCCGGGACGAGGTGACGCGTGGCGGGAAACAGCAGGGCCGAGACGAAGGTCAGCCGCACACCGCGAAAGGGGAGGCCCGCCGTCACCGGAGACGCCGCCCTGCGGGAACGCACCGGTGACTCGGCCCGGGATACGGCCGGGCAGTGGTCCCGGATTGTCTGGCTGGACCGGGAGATCCGCTCCGGCCGCTACCCGAACGTGGCCGAGCTGCAGAAGGAGTTCGGCATTGCGCGGCGGACCGCGTTCCTCACGCTGGACTTCCTGCGCTACTCCCTGAAGGCACCGGTGGAGTACCACCGCACGGAGAAAGGGTATTACTACTCGGACCGGACCTACCTGCTCCCGGCGGTCTTCCTGCGGGAGGGGGAGCTGCTGGCGGTGCTCCTGGCGGAAGAGGTGACCCGGCAGTACCTGGGCACCCCGCTCGAGGCGCCGCTCCGCGCCGCGGTGGACAAGATCAACCGCCATCTTCCGGAGCCGGTGCGGGTGCAGCTCGAGCAGCGCACCGAGTCGTTCCGCTTCAGCGGAGGGAGCGGCGTGGAGGTGGCGCCGGAGATCATCAGCCAGGTGCAGCGGGCGATCCAGGAGCGGCGCGTGCTCCGCATCCGCTATTACACCGCGAGCCGGGATGAAACGACCGACCGGGAAGTCGAGCCGCACTTCCTGACCAATATCCGCGGGGACTGGATGGTCGTCTGCTGGGACCGGGATAAAGAGCAGGACCGCGTGTTCATGCTGGCACGCATTCGAGAGTGCTCCCCGACCGACGTCCGCTTCGATAAGCGGCCGGAACTGGAGCCGGACAGCTACTCCCAGCACACCTTCCTCACGGAGCACAAGTGGGACCCGTACGGGGTGGCGATCCGCTTCGACAGCTACCAGGCCCGGTGGATCCGGGAGCGCACCTGGCACCCCTCCCAGAGCGTCGAGGAGCTTGCGGACGGCGGCCTGATCCTGCGGCTTCAGGTCGCGGGGGAGGGCGACCTCCTCCGCTGGCTGCTGAGTCACGGTCCGCACGCCGAGGTGCTGGAGCCGGCGTGGCTCCGGCAGCGTATCGTGGAGACGGCTCAGGCGATGGTGCAGCGGTACGAGGCCGCGGCGCCGTCGTCCTGAAGGTCGACGACCCACCCGACCCGGGCCCCGAACGACCCGGGACCGCGGCGTCGACCGCCCCGGCCTCCGCTCTCCACACCCGCCCGCGGATTCTTTTTTTCCGCCGCCATGGAGTGCAGCGCCACTGCACCAGCTCTCCCTTACACTGAAGCCACTCCCGGATTTCCGGCGCGGCGCTCCATCCCCACCCGGTGAGTGGAACAGGTACCGCCGTCCGGACCGGGTGAAGAGGAGATGCAGATGCAAGAGCGACACGTGGACGCATGGGGGCTCGGTGAGACGGTCGGTACGCTGCGGTTGGGTCCCCCACAGCAGTGTGCGAACCTGGTAATGTTTCCCCTGCTTCAACCGGACGGATCCCGGGACACCGCCCGCGGCTACTGCCTGCTGGACGACGCGCTGGCGGCGGGCACCGCACGGATCACGGAGATCTCCACCGCGGGGAGCGTTCCGGAGCTCCAGCTCGAAAATAGCGGCGCCGAGGCGGTGCTGCTCCTGGATGGCGAGGAGCTGCTCGGGGCCAAGCAGAACCGGGTCCTCAACCTGACGGTGCTCGCGCCGCCGCACCAGACGATCCGCATCCCCGTCTCCTGCGTCGAGGCGGGACGCTGGTCCCACCGCACGCACGAATTCGCCGCCGCCCCACGCGCGTACTACGCCACCGGCCGGGCAAAGAAGGCTGCCGCCGTGAGCGCCTCCCTGCGCGGGTCCGGGACGCGCCACTCGGATCAGCACGAAGTCTGGGAAGACATCTCCGCCAAATCGGAGCGCCTCGCCGCGAGCTCCCCCACCGGCGCGATGGCGGCGCTGTTCGAGCACCGCGCTACCTCGCTCGACACCTTCGTGGCCGCCCTGCCGCCCACCGAGGGCCAGGTGGGCGCGCTGTTCATGATCGGCAGCCGGCCAGCGGGCGTCGACCTGTTCGACCACCCCCTCACCCTCGCCGCGCTCCTCCCGAAGCTGGTCCGCAGCTATGCCCTGGATGCCGTCGACGTGGCGGCGCTGGACGCCGCTGCGGGAGCGCCGACCGCCCCGCCGGAGCCGGAGGCGGCGCTCGGCCTCGCCGAGCGGTTCCTGCGCGACCTGGAGCAGGCACGCGGCGAGCGGTACCCGGCCATCGGACTCGGCGAGGACCTGCGCCTGCACGGAGAGCGGCTCACCGGCGGCGCGCTGCTCTGGTCCGAGCGGCTCATCCACCTCGGCGCATTTCCCGTCGAGCAGCACGCGGCGTCACCCGCGGAGCAGGCACGACGGACGCGCCTGGCCCGCCCGTCGCGGCGCGCGCGGCGTGACTGACCGGTATTGCCGGGTTCGAGGAGCGCCGGCTTTCCCGTCGGCGCTCCCCTGTTTCGAGAGTGACTGCGGTGTCCCGTCAGCGGCACCGGGGAGGAATCAATGGCTGGTTACACGCGGCTGTACTGCATTGGAAGCCCGGGGGGATTGCGCGAGCCGGGCGGGCTGGGCTCGATGCGCCTTCAGATCTGGGTCTGGGAGGGAAGGCGTCTCTGGCTGCAGTCACACGCGCTGGACCCGGGCATCGTCCCCGTCGCCGGCATCACCCGCGTGATTCCGGAAGCGCCGGGCGGCCCGGACGGACTGCTGGACGCCTGTCTCATCTTCTGTCCGGACCATTTTGCCGGCGGAGCGTCTCTGGAGCAGCTTCGCGAGGAGCTGGAGCTGCGGGCCGAGCCGCACGACGGGGAGCGGGCCTTGGAGTGGACCAGCCTGCCGCGGCGGCT
>CAYQDT010000663.1:0-3287 GCA_964416225.1 uncultured bacterium | reverse complement strand
GCTCCGGCCTGAGCTCCTCAGCCGCCACCACCGTCGCTGCCGGCCTCGCCTTCCTGGTCATGAGCCAGCAGGAGGTGGAGCCTCCCTGCCTCGCCGAGCTGGCGCAGGAGGCCGAGAACCACTTCATGGGCGTCCATGTGGGAATCATGGATCCCTTTGCCTCCCGGATGGGGCACCCGGGCCACGCCATCTTCCTGGACTGCCGCACGAAGCAGTACGACCTGGTACCGATCCCCGGCAATGACTGCGTCTTCGTGGTGGCCAACTCCCGGCAGAGCCGGGAATTGGCGGGCAGCGCCTACAATGAGCGCCGCGGCCAGTGCGAAGCGGCCGTGGCGGAGCTCAGCAAGCATGCTCCGGGCATCACCGCGCTCCGCGACGTGACTCGGGAGCAGCTCGAGGCCGCTCGCGGCGCGCTGGATCCCGTGGTCTACCGGCGGGCGCGCCACGTGGTGACCGAGAACGCGCGCGTGCTCCAGGCGGTGGACGCGCTCCGCAGCGGCGACCTGCCCGCCTTCGGCCGCTTGATGAATGAAAGCCACGACAGCCTGAGGGATGACTACGAGGTCAGTTCCCCCGCTCTTGACAGCCTCGTGAACGCGGCGCGCTCCGTGGATGGCTGTCTTGGGAGCCGTCTGACCGGCGCCGGATTCGGCGGCTGCACCGTCAGCCTCGTCCGCCTGGACCGGGTGGACCGCTTCCGGGAGCGGGTCGCCGAGGCATACCGCCGCGATTGCGGAAAGGACGCCGAGCTGTACGTAACGCGTCCCGCTGCCGGTGCGGGGCTCGTTGCGCGGAATCACCCGTAGCACCTCCCACGGCAACCCACCGCGGTTAGACGCCGCTTGCCCCGCGGTGGGTTGCCACCTTGAAGCCGTGGGTAAAGTGGGGCGGGAAGAGTCCCGCGCCGGCCATGGAAGAGCGGCTGCCGCAGTCGGCGCGGAAATCCGGGGCCTGCCGGTTCCGAAAGCGCGCTTCAGGAGGTGGAATGGCCGGCGAGCAGCCCTCAGACCGTCCGGGTATGTCCCTCCGAGCGACCGCCCCCCCGACGGGCCTGGAAACGGACATCGGCGATCACGCGGAGGATCTGCCCGGGGATCTCGAGGCCGACTTCATGCCGCTGGAGACGGCGGCCGGTGAAGCGGACCGGACGGCCGACCTCGATCCATACCTCTACGACTCCCTCCAGGCGCAGGAAGCTTTCGACTACGCCGTGGAGATCGCGGCTTCGGGGGACGAGGAGCGGGCGGTGCAGGAGTTCATCCGAGCCTCCAAAATCGCGGAAACCGCCCGGGAGTGGCACCTCGCGGCGGTGGCGTGCCAGCGGGTGGGTGACTTTCTGCTACAGCCTCCACCACCCTGCGACCTGGACCGCGCCTTCCGGATGTACCGCCGGGCGGTGGCTGCATACGAGCAATCCGGACTGTTCGTGGAGGCGCGCGATCTGGCGTACCGGTTGATGTACTACCGGATGCGCCACGCCGGCGCCCTGAAGCTCTCCCTGGCGCGCCAGGCCGAGCTGCGCATCTACTGGCTGACCTCCGGCTTCGGCTACCGGCCGGCCCGTGTCGTGGGCACTGCGATCGTCCTCGTACTTGTGTTCGGGCTGATTTACTGGCTGGCGAACGGGATCCAGGTGAGCCATGGAGCCGCACGGCTAGATCTCTGGCACGCCATCTATTTTAGCGGGATCACCTTCGCCACCGTCGGCTACGGCGACCTGGTTCCCAAACCAGGGGTCCAGTTCGTGGCCCTGCTGGAGAGCTTCATGGGGGTGTTCATGTTGGGCCTGTTCGTCGCGGTTCTCGCCAATCGCCTGAACCGCACGTAGCGGCGCGCGAGCCACCCGCTAATCCGGTCCACCGCTTATCCTTGGCGGCGCGGGCCCCGAAGCCGCCCGCCGCCGATCTGCTCGGACTGCCCGGCCTAGTAGCCGCACTCTCCCGAGGAGAGCTCCTTCGGGTGGCTGTGGACAGAAGCGCACCGCAGCGGCGAGAGCCGTCACCTTACCGCTGCTCGATCCCCCTCGTGGCGAGATTTCCCGGCAGGTTACCCTCTCCATCCCCCTCTCCCCTCGGGAATTCCGCAGTACATCTTCCGGTCTCCCAGCCGCCCGCCACCTGGCCCACTGCTTGGCGGCGGGGTTTCAATCGTCGGTCGTATCACGATTGCGGCAAATCGCTCGGATTATTGATAGCACCACCTCGGTCGCGCTGCTTAAACTGCTTGATAGATGAACGGGTTCCGCGGCGCAACCGCCTCCTGAATCGGCCGCTAGCAAGTCAGGGCCCCGGCGGGGCTCCTCCGGACCCTCCTCGCCCACTGCCGGGAATCGGAGCTCGCGGCTGACCGTCGGCGCGGAACGTGTGCCGGACTCCTACGGACCACCGCGGCATCGAGATCCGGAATCAGGCTCACCCGTGAAGATCGAGATCCGCCATCGCAAGTCGCCGGACGTCATCCTGCTTCAGGTCGACGCCGACACCCTGGAGCGCGCGAACCTCGCCGGAGCATTCTTGCGGGGCGCGCTGCTCACGGGAGCTCGTCTCACGGGCGCGGTGCTGAACGGGACGAATCTTCGAGAGGCGGAACTGGGCCGTGCGGATCTGCAGGGTGCAAACCTCGAAGAGGCGATCCTCCGGAACGCCGACCTTCGGGGGGCGGATCTTACGGACGCGAATCTCCGCCACGCCGACCTCTCCGGCGCGGATCTCTCCGACGCCATTCTGACAGGAGCGGACCTGAGCGGTGCGCTGCTGGAGGACACCAAACTGGTGAACGCCGTGGATGGCTGGCGATGGATCCGCGCGTCGTGACCCGAAGCCGCGGGAACCGGGTGCCGGCGGCACGCGGCATCCGGTAGAATGGATCGGTAGCCCAATTTCCGCGGTAGACACGGCCTTTGAAGCGCCTGTCTGCCGGCGCCACGGAGCTGTGCCTGGCCTGTTTTCGCCGCACTTCCGATCATGAGAGCCCTCCAACGTCGATGGATGATCGCCGCGGCCGCCGCGGGATGCGCCGCCGCCGCCGCCGGGCGGGCGCAAAACGAGCCGCCGGAAGTTGCTCCGGCACTGGACGGAAACCGAGGGCCGTGCAGGATCACGTTCAGCGCAGACGGAAACCGGGCGCTGATCACCGAGGCGGATGAGGGAACGCTCGCCGTCATCGACACGGCCTCGGGAAAGGTGGAGCGCCACCTCTCGACGGGCGGCGCGCAGCCGACCGGAGTGGCTCTCCTGCCGAACGCTCCGTTGGCGCTGGTGACCAACTCCTTCAGCGGCTCCCTG
>CAYQDT010000662.1:267-3290 GCA_964416225.1 uncultured bacterium | reverse complement strand
GAGATGGAGACTTACCTGGACTCGCAGCTAGCGCCCGACGCGGACCAGCTCAACCGCCGCGCCCGGCGGGTGGCCACGCTGAGCGCGCGGCTCACCAAAGCCGTGGCGGAGGGTGACCTCCGCGCCGCGGAATCCACCCTCCGAGACCTTCAGGGGCTCCCACTGGAGGAGACGCTGGCGCCCGTTCAGGAAACGCTTGCCGGATTCGACTATCGAGAGTACCTCGAGCAGCGATTCGCGGCGGAATTCGAAGCCGCCTGCCGGGAGGCGAAGCTGCCCCTGGAGGGACATTTTCCCAGTTACTCCGTCTTTCCGCTCTCCATCCGCGTTGACCTGGACAACCCTTCGGTCCTCATCAACCGCAAGCGGTGCGGGATGCTGCGGCCGTCCGCCGTGGTTGCCGCGGTCGAGGCGGAGCGGGACCGGCTGGAGCGCAGCCCCTTCAACGCCGCCGAGTTCCTGGGCGCGCTGTTCGGGATCTGGGACCGGATGAACGCCCAATATTCCGTGAAGAACAATCTGCGGGTGCGGCAGCCACAGCCGCTCAAACAGGTTTACCGGGAACTGGTCCCGTTCGCGCGGTGGCGGCGGGATTACCCCGAGAGCTTCTTCGCCTACGACATCCAGCGACTGCTCCTGAGCCACGAGACCCACTACAACGGCTGGCAGTGCGCGCTCGAGAAGGGCCGTGGCGGCGCGAACGCCCTCCGGCTCATCGACCGGGAGGGCCAGGAGCGGCTAATCGCCACGGTCAACTTCGTGGACGGAGAGGGATAGCGAGCGGCCGGACGGAGGGAGTTGCAGCATGGGGAACGTGGAATGACGGCGCCCACCGCTTCGGCGGCAGATCAGGCGGCGCTTGCCGAGGGCCGGCCCCCGGCGGCGCTGGAGCTGCTCCGCTATCTGGAGGTTCCCACCGCCGGGTGGTCGGAATTCCTCCGCCGGGAGTATCTCACGGACTACATCGCCGGCGGCGGCACGAAATTGAAGCTAATTCTGGGGACAGCGGGGACGGGCAAGAGCCACCTGCTCAACCTCTGCCTCGGCCTGGCGTGCGAGGAAGGCTATGCCACCGCAAAGCTCGACGCGTACGGCACCCGTCTCTTCCCCATCGATCGTCTGTACGGGGCAATCGTGCGCTCCGTCGGGCTCCAGGGCCTGGTGGAGTCCTATACCCGGCGCATCGTCGCGGAGCTCGGACACAGCGTCGAGAGCCTTTCTCCGCATACGGCGGCGCTCGACCGGCTCGTGGCGGCGGGCGAAGGACTGGAAGTCACTCTTCGCCGGAGCTTTCAGGAGCGGGTGGATGCGCTCCTCCGGGAATCCGCGCTGGACTCCACCTGGGCCACCGCAGCCGCGCAGGCCGTGGGACACCGGCTGGGCGTCTTCCGCCTTACGGTCGAGGAGCAAGACGCACTCCACCGCTGGTTCACCGGCGACAAGGTGCGGCTCGGCGAGCTGAAGCGGCTCCAGATCTACGAGCGGGCCGACCGCTACAGCGCCCGCGACTACCTCCGCTCCCTCTCGATCTTCGCGCGGCGGGCCGGATTCCGGGGATTGGTGGTGGGAATCGATAACCTCGAGACGGTGGCGTACCGCTCCGCCGTCTCCGGCCGCCAGCGGTACACCCGCGTCCAGCGGGACGAGGCATTCGAGACCATCCGGCAGCTGATCGACGATGTGGACCACTCCCACGGCGTGCTCTACCTCCTGGCCGGCCGGCGCGAGCTGCTGGAGGACGAAAAGGCCGGCATCTCCTCGTATGAAGCGCTCCGCCTGCGGCTGCTGCAGGAGGTCCGCGCCAACCGCTTCAATCCCTTCGCGGACATCGTGGATCTCAACACGGCTCGGGAGAGCGGCTACCTCTCACCGGAATCCCTGGCGGAGTGGGTCGACCGGCTCCGCGAGCTCCACCCCGACTTCGTACCCGCTGCCACGCCGCTCCCCACCCACTTCTCCCTGCGAGACGTCGTCGTCTCCGTGACGGCGCTCGATCGCGGCGCAGGTGAGCGCCTGAACCCGCTATGACACCCCTATGACCACTCAGGAAGCCCGGTTCGTTGTCGAATGCCTGCGCGCCGGCATTGCGTCCTCCGCCGTCAGCGAGCTCTTCTCGCAAGGGCAGGCACGCGTCACTCGCGCGTTCCTGGATCACCTCGATCAGGGCGGAGGCGCGATGTCGATCGAGGGCGGGTACGGCCAGGGGAAAACCCACCTGCTGAAACACCTCGCGCAGCTCGCCCGGCGCCGGGGCTTCGTGGTCAGCCTGGTCACGCTCAGCAAGGAGACCCCCTTCCACCACTGGTGGCACCTGTACGGGCAGGCCATCGCGCTGGCGGAGCGCCCGGACGCCGCGCACGAGCCGGGCCTTCGCTCCCTCTTCCTGCGCCAGAGCGGTACCGATGAGGTCCTCCAGCGGCTCGAGACGTTTGCCGAAGAGCTCCACCCGCGGCTGCCCACGCTGATCCGGACCTATCGCGAGAGCCGCGACGGCGAGGTCCGACACGCCGTCGTGAGCGACCTGATGGGGCAGCCGCTCAGCAACGCGGCGCTGGGGAAGCTGTACCGGGACGTGACCGGACAGCGGGTCAAGCTGCCCGCCGCCCGCCTGGCGGAGTCGGGTCGGGACTACTTCTCTCTAGCCGGTAAGCTCTTCCAGCTTGCCGGCTACGCAGGATGGGTGATCCTTTTCGACGAGTTCGAGCTGGTCTGCAAGCTCAGCACGCTCCAGCGGGCAAAGGCGTACGCGAACCTGGCCCAGTTCATGCGTCGTGATCCGCTGCCGGGCTGGGAGCGCATCCTGGCGGTGACCGCCTTTATCCCCGGAATGGTCACCGACTTCCTGCTTGGAGATCGCGGCGACCTGACGCGGCTGCCGGCAGCCCTGCGCGAGCGGGGCCGAGAGGTCGACGCCCGGGCGGCCGAGGAGGCGATCCGCCGGCTGATCGAACGAAAGCATCCGCTCGCGCTGCTGGGCGAGGCGGAGACCCAGGAGGTGCTGGACCGCATCGCCGCCGTTCACG
>CAYQDT010000662.1:0-257 GCA_964416225.1 uncultured bacterium | reverse complement strand
TGGGGACGCTTCTATGCCCCGGCCCTCTCGGCGGCCGAGCGGATGCGCACCACGGTCCGGTTCTGCGTGGAGGCGCTGGACCTGGCGCACCTCTACGGGGAGCCGCCTCGCCTGCGCACGCACGAATTGCCCCTGCCGCAGCTCCAGGAAGAGGCGGAGTATTACACCCTGAGCGCCGATCGCGACTCGCAAGGCGCGGCCGACGCGGCGGACGTCGAAGAGGTCGACCGGTAGGGACGGAGCACCAGCCGCGGCCC
>CAYQDT010000661.1:0-3290 GCA_964416225.1 uncultured bacterium | reverse complement strand
CGGGATTCATCCCCTCATGGGCTCCCTCTCCTCTCCCCACCTCTCCGTGTCTTCCGTGTCTCCATGGTGGAAATCTTCCCTCTCTGTGTCGCCGGGGTGAGGACAAAACCTACGAAGACTGCCCGGTCCGGTCCGTGTTGAAGCCGCCCAGGACGTTGAACTGGGACCGGATCCAGGGGTGGTCCAGCGTGGAGAGGAGCTGGCGCACGGGCGGGTGCTCCAGATAGGCGCTGCGGATGGCCAGGTCGTAGCGCGCCTGGCGCACGGGCACGAACTCGAGGCCGTAGGCGGAGGCGATGGCCGCGGAGGTGACCCCGACGTCCGCCCGCTCCGCCGCCACCTCCCGCACCACCTCCCAGTGGTCGCCCACCTCGTGGTCGAAGCCGCGGACCAGGTCCACCGGGACGCCGTCCGCCGCCAGGAGCCGCTCCAGCAGCAGCCGCATCCCCGCGCCCGGCTCGCGGTTCACGAGGCGGACCCCGGGCCGCGCCAGGTCGGCGCCGCGCCGGATCCCCAGCGGGTTGCCGGGGCGAACCGCCAGCCCCTCGTCCCACACCCCCATGTGGACCAGCGTGACCGGCTGCTCGCCGAGGACCTGGCGGGCATACGCCACGTTGTCCGCCCCGGGATCGGCATCGGAGAGGTGGATTCCGGCGGCGTGGATCTCGCCGCGGGCCAGGGCGCGGAGGGCCGCCATGCTGTTGGCGAACCGCCAGTGGACGCGGAGACCGGGGTGCCAGCGCTCCGCCGCGCGCGCCCAGAGCGAGAGCACCGGCGTGCAGCCGGCCAGCGCTACCGTCCGCGCGAAAGCACCCGGCTCCTCGAGCAGCCGCAGATCGACCACCTCCCCTTCCGGGGTGCCGAGCGCGTCCGCCGGCACCGTCTCCGTGCGGTACGCGGCATCTCCCTGCAGCGGATGCGCCACCCAGCGAGGCCCCACCTGCGCCAGTGCGAACCGCAGACGGGAGCCCCCGGGACAGCCCTCCGTGGTGACGGCCCGGAGCGGCGGTGGCTCCTCGATGGAGAAGAGCTCCTCGACCCGGCAGCCGAGCGCGCGCGCCAGCCGGAGCGCCACGGTCACGGAAGGAGCGTACCGCCCTGCCTCGATGCCGGCGATGGTCTGGCGCGTGACGCCGCACTCCTGGGCCAGCTCGGTCTGGCTCAGATTCAGGCGGTTGCGCACGGTCCGGAGGTGGTTATACATCTCTCGATCGGCAGTCACTCGATGCTTTCCCTGGTAGGTCTGCTTTACTTCGTGTTAGAAATACTTGCTCGCCACGGTCTCCCGGCGACCGGTCGCCCGCCGGCTGGTCTCGTCCTCCGCTCTCCGTCCCATGATGCCACCCGTCTTCACTCGCGGCCCGCAGCGTCGCCGCTCCCGGCCTTCCCGGCCGGGCTTCACACTCATCGAGCTGCTCGTGGTGATTGCCATCATCGCCATCCTGGCTGCGATCCTCGTCCCCGTCTTCGCCCAGGCGCGGGAAGCGGCCCGGGCCTCCGCCTGCCGCAGTAACCTGAAGCAGATGGGGGCCGCGCTGGCGATGTACCGGAACGACTACGACGACGTGAACGCCCGATACCGGGTCTGCCCGGACCGGAGCGGCGATCCGCTCTGCTCCACGGTCAGCCCACCGGCAGTGGATACGGGGCCGAATGAGGCGTGGTGGGCACCCATCGACAGCAGGCTGCGCTCCGGGTCCCAGATCAACTACGACGTCCCGCCGGTCACCATCACGCGGCCCGGGATGCTGCAGCCGTACGTCAAGAACTTCGGCATCTTCCGCTGCCCCAGCTACCAGGGGCAGGTCGGCTACGCCATGTCGTACGTGAACGGCGGGCCGATGGGCGTCTCCGACGCCATGGTGTCCGGCCAGTTCCCGGATATCGGGCGGGTGATGGTGGTGTGGGACCACGCAAAGACGCCCGGCTGTGCGGACACGACGAACTATCCCACCGCCGCCGAAAAGCCGCCGCTCACCCCCACCACCGGAACCGGAGCCCTGACGCATTATCCGGTGCGGCACATCGGCGGATTCAACATCCTCTGCTACGACGGGCACGTGCAGTTCAAGAAGCCGGGCAGCCTGCGGGACAGCGACTTCCGGATTCCGGGCTCGAGGCCGCCCACCGCGGTGCCGCTGCCGCCTTAGCCCCCGACGAGCAGCGGATCGTTCGGCTGCCGCCGGGTCCTGGCTGACTCCCCGGGCGGCGTACGCGCGGAAAGGGGAGAGCCGCCGGCTCCCCCCTCCGTGCCGCTTCGGCGAAACGCGTTACCGGCGGTGCCGGACGTGCCGGCTCCGCTTCTTGTGCACCGTCCCCGTCACCTTGTTCGTGACGCGCATGTTCGAGAACGTCTGCCGGCTGCCCGCCACGGACTGGCGTGCCGGCGCCACGTGCGCCGGGTTCAGCGGCTGCAGCGGGTCCGCCACCATCACGGTGCCGCCCGAGTGAACCGCGTTCGGCAGCTGCGCCAGGGTGGCCATCTCCCCGTTCGGGCGGAAGAAGAACACCTCCGAGAGCGGCACGGAGGCCGCCCGGTTCTCACCGTTCACGGTGAACTCCACGGTGGCATCGCTGCCGTTCACGCGCAGGAGGCGCCCGCCGCGGAGCGGCCGGTCACTCGCCATCATGTTGGAGGCTTCCGTCACCACGCCGAAGTCCCGCTCGGTGGTGCCGCCCGTGGTGGCGCGGGCCATCGCCGTGCCGCCGTTCGTGGGGTTGCTCACCTCAACGCCCTGTGGGGTATCCACCAGGCGCTGGTCATTCGTCGGCGTGAGCTGCCGGACCCGCGCCCGCGGAGCCCGCGCGATCGCCGTTGCCGGCGTGTTCAGGCCGAGGATCGGCAACCGGCCGCCCGCCCCCATTCTCGGGCCGAACCCTCCCACAAAGCCGGAGTTCAGGTTCGGGACCGGCGTCAGGTTGTAGGCGCCCCCGAAGTAAGGGTTGTACCCGTACCCGCCGTAAGGCCCCAGGGCGAAGCCGGGCGCGAAGCCGTTGAAGAACCCGGGGCCCGTCGTACTCGTGATCGGCTGCCCGGTGGTCGGATCGATCCCCATGGTGGGCATCGGGGCAAACCCCGGCGCGAAGCCGAAGCCGCTGTTCGTCTGGGCCCCGAAGGTGGGATCACCCACGCCCACGCCATTGCCGAAATCGGTGCCGAACGGGTTCGGGATCCCGCCCGGAGTGACGAATCCCGCGTTCGGGACAAACTGGAACGGGTTGACGAACCCGTTATTGAACGCATTGTTGAAGCCGCTGGCGCCGTTGGTGAAGCCGGCGCCGTTGTTGAA
>CAYQDT010000660.1:0-3293 GCA_964416225.1 uncultured bacterium | reverse complement strand
CTCTCTACCCGTGCTGCTCATGAGGTGCGTTGCTCCTGTCGAATCCGCGTGCGATCAGGGGTGCTGCTGCGTGACCTCCGCTGCCCACGCCTCGTGGAGCCGGTGCAGGCGCCGGACCACCTCCGGATGCTCCGGCGCGCGATTGCGGCGCTCCGTCGCATCCTCGTCCAGGCGGCTGAGGAAGGTCCGGTCCGCCGCGGGAACCGGCTTGCCGTCCGTATCCAGCCCGTTTTCCACGAGCTTCCACTCCCCGCTGCGCACCGCCCACTGCCCGCCGAGCTGCCAGTGCCACTCCTGGTGGGGCGAGGCGGCGGAGGCGGAGTCCAGGATGCCGGTGACGCTCACGCCGTCCAGCTTGCGCGGCGGCAGCGGAACGCCGGTCAGCTCCGCGAGCGTGGGGAACCAGTCCGGGCTGACCACCATCTGCTCCCGGACGGCTCCCGCCGGGAGGCGGCGCGGATAGCTGATCACGGTGGGGATGCGGATGCCGCCCTCCAGCAGGCTGAACTTGGCCCCCCGGTAGATCCCGGCGTTACCGCCCCCGAAATGGGTCCGCTCTTCCGTCGAATGCCCGTGATCCGTGAGGAAGAGGACCACGGTGTTCCGGCGCAGGCCGAGCTCGTCCACCCGCGCCATGATCTCCCCGACGGAGTGGTCCAGGTCCGAGACCCAGGCGGCATAGGAGCGGCGGGGCTCCGGAAGCGCGGCATACTGCTTCCGGAAGCGCTCCCGGGCCTGCAGCGGGTAGTGGGGGACGTTGAACGGCAGGTAGAGGAAGAACGGCCGGCTCCGGTTCTCCCCGAGGAAGCGCTTCGCCTCCCGCACGATCAGGTCACTGAAATGGGTGCCGCTCTCCCACACTTCGGTCCCGTTCCGGTGCAGGTCATGGACGGGCGGCCCCTGCCAGTAGAAGAAATGGGAGTAGTTGTCGATGCAGCCGCCGAGATGGCCGAAGAACTCGTCGAAGCCCTGCGCGTTCGGTCCCGTCTCCGGCGAGGTGCCGAGGTGCCACTTTCCGAACAGCGCCGTCCGGTAGCCGGCCCCCTGGAACAGCTCCGCGAGCGTGAGCTGCTCCGCCGGCATGCCGGGCAGTCCCGGCTGGGAAGGGGCGTTGGCGGTCAGGCCGGCCCGCTGCGGATAGCGGCCGGTCAGCAGCGCGGCGCGGGACGGAGAGCAGACGGGCGAGGCGATGTACGACTGCGTGAAGCGGAGGCCGCGCCGGGCCAGGTCATCCAGGTTCGGCGTGGAGAGGTCGCCCGCTCCGTAGCAGTGGAGATCGATCGAGCCGAGGTCATCCGCCAGGATCAGGATGACGTTCGGGCGCTCCCGCCGCGGCGCGGCCGAGGCGGCCAGGAGCGGAAGCCCGAGCAGGAGCAGCAGCAGGGGCAGCAGGCGCTTCATGGGCAGGCGCTTCATGAATGGAACCTCACCCCGCCCGCCGGCGCGGGCGGATCACGTGCGGGCTCCCGGCCTCGACGAGAGCGGAGACGGGCGAGCGCTCGAGGCGCGGAGAGCGGCCGCCCGCGACCGGGGCACCGGGCCCCGCTCCAGGGAGGCAGGAGCGGGGCCCGGTGGGGAGGCGAAACGGGCCGGAGGCGGCAGCCCGGGCCGAGCTCCTACCGGGCGGCCGCGACGCGGTGGAAGGCCTTGTAGTGCATCGCGAGCATGTCCATCCCGAAGTCGCCCTTGTAATCGCGCCACACGGAATGGACGTGGTTGGCGTTGTTCTGGGTGTTGTCGTACTCGATCAGGAAGGTGGGGCCCTGAACCTTGTAGTAGTGCCCCTGTCCCGGCTCCGTGCTCCCCATCCAGGCAAAGGTGACGGTGTCCATCCCCGCCTTGCGGATGGCGGCCATCCGCTGGTCCGCCAGGTCGCGCGGCATCGTATCCGCGTATTCCCGAATCACCGCGACGAGACGCTTGCGGGAGGTCTCGTCCATCTTGCCGTACGGCAGCCCTTTGTTCTCGGAAATGGAGACGCTCCGCTGCGCCATCGTGGTGATGTCGCCGGGCGCCTTCGGGTCCAGGATCGCCTGGCTCTGCTGGCCGGCGGGAAGCCCCTTCACCAGCTCGCGGCCGAGGTCCTCGCGGCGGCCCAGCACGCGGGTGCCGCGCGGAGGCGCGCCGGGCACGTCCTGGCGCACCTCCGCGGGATTGGAGCCGAAGAACTGCGGCGAGCTGGCCACCTGCCGGCCGTGCACCACGGTGAAGTTCTGCGAGCAGTGATGCCCCTCATACCGCCAGCCCCAGGTGGCGGAGTCGCTCGGCTCCCCAAAGACGCAGAAATAATAATTCTCCGGGTCCCGGACCAGGCCCCGGCCCATCTCCTGGGCGTGGAGCACCTTCTCCAGCTCGCGGATGGTGTCCGCCTGGTGGCTTCCCTTCGGGCCGAGGCTGGCGTGGAGCAGGTCGAGCGCCGCTTCCCGCTGCCGGCCGTTCATCGCCTTCAGCGTGAGGCCTTCCCGGTGCTTCCAGGGCAGGACTTCGGAAGGGACAAAGCCCCACTTCACCCGCTCTTCCGAGCTGAAGGGGAAGATCACTTTCTTCTTCTGGTCCGCATCCAGCGTCGCGAGGAACGCCTTCGCGGCGTTCGTCATCCGCGACTCGGTCTGGGGGTGCTGCGCGGAGACGGCCACCGCGGCCACACACGCGCACACCCCTACTGCGCTAACAATCGGGCGCATCATTGCAGGAAATCTCCTTTGGAACGGGCGCATCCGCCCGGCTATCCCCCGATTCCGCCCGTCACCCCGGTTTCCCTCTGTGGGATCTTTGTTGCGGAAGGCCGAGCAGCGGGCGCCCGGCCCGCCGCTCCCCGGGAAAGCGGAGCACGGGGGAGAGGGATTTTGCGGGGTCGGGGTGGAACGGTGGGCTGACAGCGACTCTCGTGGCGCCGGGCCGGCCCGGCGCGGGATCTCAAGGATGAATCGACGCGAATTCTGCGGCCGCTCCCTCTCCACGCTCGCGGTGCTGGGGACGGGGGGCCTTTCCGCTCTGCGGCACTCCGCCCCGGCCCTGGCCGCGGAGCCGTTCTTTTTCCGGGACGGCGACCGCGTGGTGATGATCGGGGACAGCATCACGGAGCAGCACCTCCACTCCAACTACGTGGAGATCTTCACGGTCAGCCGCTTCCCGAAGTGGAACTTCCGGTTCCGCAATGCCGGGATCGGCGGGGACACGTCGCGCGGCGGCAACAGCCGGACGGAGCGGGACGTCCTCTCCTTCCATCCGACGGCGGTGACCGTTACCTTCGGCATGAATGACGCCGGCTACGGACCGGTGAACCCGGACCG
>CAYQDT010000659.1:0-3295 GCA_964416225.1 uncultured bacterium | reverse complement strand
GTGCTCATCCCATCCGTCGAACCGGCCTCCCTGCTCCCAAACGCCCCGGATCACGGCGCCCATCCTCCGGTCCGCCCGCGAGAGGATCCCTTCGCAGAAGCTGGTCTCCGCGTCGTGCAGGCTCAGCTTGATTCCGCGGTACGGGCGAACCGCCTCGCGGAGGAGCTGCTGCTTCCGCCGAATCTCGTCGAGCGTGTCTTGCCCGTGCCACTGGAATGGCGTGTGCGGCTTGGGGACGAAGGTCGAGACCCCGCAGTGGACCTCCGCCGAGTGAAGACCCATGCTCTTCGCCAGCTTGATCACCTGAACGGCCAGGTTTGCGGTCGCGAGGATATCCTCGTCCGTCTCGGTCGGCAGGCCGATCATGGTGTAGATCTTGATCTTCTTCCAGCCCTTTTCAAAGGCGGCGCGCGCGGAGGTCATGAGGTCCTCTTCCAGGACCGTCTTGCTGATCACATCCCGCATGCGCTGGGATCCGGCCTCCGGCGCGAAGGTCAAGCCGCTCTTGCGAACCTCCTGAACCTTGTTCGCGATCTCCACACTGAACGCGTCGACCCGCAGTGAGGAGAGCGAAAGGCTGATTCGGTCCTCCCGATGCTCGTCCAGGAGATCATCGACCAGCTCCGGCAGGCGCGTGTAGTCGAGCGTGGAGAGCGACATGAGCGAGATCTCGTCGCAGCCGGTATTCCGGACCAGCTCGCGCGCCGCCTCCACGAGCGTCGCCTTGGACCGCTCCCGCACCGGACGCGTGATCATCCCCGCCTGGCAGAAGCGACAGCCGCGCGTGCAGCCCCGGAAGACCTCGAGCGTGATCCGGTCATGCACGGCCTGCATGGAGCTCACCACGGGCTTCGTGGGGTACGGGACGCTGTCCAGGTCCTGCACCACCCGCTTCGTCACCTTTGCCGGGATCTCGGGAGCGAGCGGACGCGTCCGCTCCAGGGTGCCGTCCGCTCGGTAGGTCGCTTCGTACAGCAGCGGAACGTAAATCCCCGGGATCTGCGCCAGCTCCTGCAGGCGCTGCAGGCGCGGGAGGCCCTTCGTCGCCTTGACGGTGTCGAGAAAATCGGAAAGCACTTCCTCGCACTCGCCGATGAGGAAGCAGTCAATGAACTCGGCCATCGGCTCCGGGTTGAAGACGCAGTTTCCACCCGCCATGACGATCGGGTCACTGTCCCCGCGCTCCGCCGTGGAGAGCGGGACGCCGCTCAGGTCCAGGCAGGTCAGCACGTTCGTGTAGGTCTGCTCGTATCCCAGCGAGAAGCCGATCACGTCGAATTCGCGCAGCGGGTGCCGGCTTTCGAGGCCGTAGAGCGGAACCCCGTGCTCCCGCATCCGCGCTTCCATGTCCACCCACGGGCAAAACGCCCGCTCACAGAGGGCGTCCTCGCGGCGGTTCACCATGTCGTACACAATCTGAATGGCCAGATTGGACATCCCGAGCTCGTAGGTGTCCGGATACAGAACCACGAACTTGAGCGCGGTCCGGTCCCACTCCTTCTGGACGATGTTCCACTCGCCGCCGGTGTATCGGGCCGGTTTTTCGACGAACGGGAGCACGTCGTGCTCCAGGATCGTTTGCCAGTCGTTGGTCGCCATGGGGTCCTCCCTAACGGGTGTTGTGGGGCCACTGTACCACCGGCCCTGACGGAGGTCAAGGGAGCCCGTCCGGGAGCGAATGGCGGCGCCGGTGAGGAGATCGCGGCGGAGCGGTGCAATCATGTCCCGAAACGTTCACCAGGCCGGGAGGATTCGATGCTCGCGGAGAACGGTTTCAGCCGCTGGTTCGGAGAGCGCCCGGATGCGGTCTGGGAGGCGCTGATGAAGGTCTTGCGCACCGTGATCCGGGTAAGGATCGAGGAGAGCGACCCGCCGCGCCGCCGTGTCACCATCATAACCGGAGTCACCCAGTGGAGCTGGGGAGAGCTGATGGCCGCGACGATCGAGCCGGGCGGCGAAAACGATTGCGTGCTCCGGGTCTCCGCGCAGCCGCGGGCGAAGGGTTTCACCACGCGCCTCGGCGAGCAGCTTTTCCAACGGGAGTTCCAGCAGCACCTGGTGACCGCGATGGAGGAGGCCCTGGAGCGGATGGATCTCGGCGATCCATAGTGGCCCCGGACCCGGATGGCCGCGCCCCTTCCCGCTTCCACCCCCGGGTGGACCTCTTCCGAACGCTGCGCGGGGATCGGCGGTTACGCGAGCACCTCCGCGCTCCCCTGGATCAGCGCCCGCTGCATGAACAGGTAAGCGGCGAGCAGCGGCAGACTCACGATGCAGAGGGCAGCCAGCGTGAGCCCGTAGTCGGTCGTGTGTGCCGAGCTGAAGGCCAGCAGTGCCGGTGGAACCGTTTTCACCTCGTCCGAGTGGATGAAGAGCAGCGCGAACAGAAACTCGTTCCACGTGCCCAGGGCGGTGAGGAGGGCCACCACGCCCGCCGCGGGCCGCGCGATGGGGAACGTGACGCACCAGAAGACCCGGACCATGCTGCATCCGTCCAGCAGCGCGGCTTCTTCGGGCTCGCGCGATTGACTCCGAAAGAAGCCGTAAAAGAGGAAGACGGCCAGCGGCAGGCCCCAGGCGGTGTACGGAAGGATCAGGGCCCACCAGGTGTCGAGAAGCCGGAGCGAGCGCAGAAGGAGGAAGGTCGGCACCGCCGCCGCCTGTGCCGGCACGATCAGACCGATCAGGTAGAGCCCGAGGATGGGCCCGCCCCGGTTGGAGCGGGCAGGCGGAAATGCCGCCGCCGCGCCGAGCAGCACGGTGGCCGAGACCGAAAGCACCGTGACGGCCATGCTGTTCCAGGCCGCCCGGTCCAGCCGGCCCGCCTCCCACGCCTGCGCCCACTGCCTCCAGTGCGGCTCGGCAGGCCAGTCGAACGGCGCGCGCAGCAGCTCCTCGTTCGTCCGTACGGAGCCGAGCAGCATCCAGACGAGCGGCGCCGCCATTGCCAGCGACACGAGCGCCACGGCGAGCAGCAGCAGCAGTTGCCCGGGCGGCAGCCGGCGTGCGCGGAGAGCAGCCGCCCGTCTTCGGACGCTCCTCATGCGCCGTCTCCCGCGCGGAGACGCATCTGGAGGTAGCCGACCGCGGCGACGGCTCCGGTGAGGAGGACCCCGAGCGTGGAGCCGTAGCCCAGCGACTGGCGACTGAACGCCTTCTTGATCATCCAGAGAGCCGGAATTTCCGTTGCGTGCATCGGTCCGCCGTTCGTCAGGACGTAGAAGAGGTCAAAGGCTTGAAAGCCGCCGGTCACGCACAGGAGGAGCGCCACGGCGGTAACGGGCCGAAGCAGTGG
>CAYQDT010000658.1:0-3299 GCA_964416225.1 uncultured bacterium | reverse complement strand
AGAAGCGGCTATGATGTTCATCACGCGTAAGCACCTATCGCGCCGGACCGTGCTGAAAGGCGCCGGCGCGGCCATCGCGCTCCCGCTCCTGGACGCGATGACCCCCGCGCTGGCCGCCCCCGGCGCCCACGCGGCGCCCGTGCGCCTCGGCTTCTCCTACGTCCCGAACGGCATCATCATGAAGGAGTGGACGCCGGCGACGCTGGGCGCCGGGTTCGAGTTCCCGGGCACGCTCAAGCCGCTGGAGCCGTTCCGCGACCACCTCCTGGTGCTCTCCGGGCTGGACGACCGCAACGGCAACGAGCTCGGGGACGGGCCCGGCGACCACGCGCGGGCGGGCGCCAGCTTCCTCACCGGAGTCCACTGCAAGAAGACGATGGGCGCGGATATCCACAACGGGATCTCCGTGGACCAGATCGCCGCGAACGCGGTCGGCTCGCAGACCCGCCTGCCTTCCCTGGAGATCGGGTGTGAGGACTCCCGTACCGTCGGCGACTGCGACTCCGGCTATAGCTGCGCCTACACCAACTCCCTCTCCTGGCGCGGCCCGACCACGCCGAACCCGCCCGAGATCAACCCGCGGCTGGCGTTCGAGCGGCTGTTCGGGAGCGCGGACCTCACCCTGGATCCCGCCACGCGGGCCCGGCGGGAGCGCTACCGCCGGAGCATCCTGGACCTGGTGGGCGCGGACACGCGCCGGCTGGCCGGCACGCTCGGCCCATCCGACCGGCGGAAGATGGACGAGTACCTCACCGCGGTTCGGGAGATCGAGCAGCGGATCCAGGCGGCGGAGCGGGACCACCGCGAGGTGACGGCCCACATGGAGAAGCCAACCGGGATTCCCGCCGCCTTCCAGGACTACGTCCGGCTGATGTACGACCTGCAGGCGATCGCGTTTCAGGCGGACGTCACGCGGATCGTCACGATGGTCATCGCCCGGGAGGGCAGCCTGCGCGTCTACCCGGAGCTGGGCGTTCCGGACCCGCACCACCCGCTGACGCACCACCGGAACAACCCGGAGTTCATCCAGCGCGTGGTGAAGATCAACCGCTTCCACGTGGAGCAGTTCGCCTACTTCCTCGGGAAGCTGAAGTCGATTCCGGACGGGGACGGGACGCTGCTGGACCACTGCCTGCTGATGTACGGCAGCGGTCTGGGAGACGGGAACCGGCACACGCACGAGAACCTGCCGATCCTGCTGGCCGGCACCGGCGGCGGGCGCATTCAGCCCGGCCGTCACATCCGGTACGCGGCGGGCACCCCGCTCACGAACCTCTACGCGTCGCTGCTGGACCCGATGGGCGTCCGCGTGGAGACGATCGGCGACAGCACCGGAAAGCTGGAGCATCTGACCGAGCTGTAGCGCGCTCTGGCCCCGGGGGCGGGAGGCGCCTCACGATCCCGGGGCCAGCGGCGGCACCGCCAGGGATGGCCGTTTGCCTCCTCCGTCGCCTCCCCTGCCTACGGCGCGCTTCGCCTTCCAGTGCGTTTACAAGGATTTGAAGCCGCCGTAATTTGGCCGCAACACGGCGTGGCTACACTCTCATTGACTTCCACTTCTGGACGTCCACTCCTGCGTGATCGGAGGGCGACCATGATCCAGCCAGCCGCCAGGGCTTCTTCCATCCCGGGTCCCCGGAGCCGCCGCGAGCCGCGACCGGCGGCCGGAAGCGTCCGCCTCCGCGTGGCGGAGCCGCTGAACGAAGCGGCGAGTCGCAGCCTCCTAAGCCGCCTGGGCCCGCTCGATCCGCACGCGCGGGTGGTCCTGGACCTCCGCGACGCCGAGTACGCGGACAGCGCCGGGATCCGCATGCTCCAGCAGCTCCGGAGCGCGCTGGAATCGACCGGCGGCGAGCTGAGCCTCGTCCTCGGCGAGGGGAGCAAGATCCGCCGGGCCCTCCGCCTCCTGCGGTTCCACGACCAGTTCCGCATCACCGCCGATTGAGCGCCGGGTGGCTCGCTGTCATGCGAAGGGCAGCGGCGGCCACCGGGGCACGGCGACCACCGGGACGGTGCCGCCCGCCCCTCTGCGGAACGGTTGCCGGCGGCCGCCCCGGGAATTGCGGCGGACTTCCGACTGGAAGCCGTAGGGCGGTAGCCGGGTTAAGGTTCCCTTCCATGCAGCACGAGATGAAAGAAAGGAAGGCCCGAGCTTACCTGGTAAAATATTGACGCCGCCACCCGTTACAACACAATTTATTGACGGAAGGTGCCCGGCGGACCGCTTACATGGCACGATTTTCATCCCAGGCGCTACCGGAAGTCTTCCTCAGCACCGCCGAAATCTCCGCCGCGCGGGTGAGGGCGGCGAAGCGGGAGGAAGTCCGACGGCTGGCACCCCGCCTCAAAACCACCAACCGGACAGAGGCGCCGGAAGCGATCAATAGCCGGGATCTCTGGCCCGTCGGGGGGATGCTGTTTACGGACACTGTGGTGAGCCATCGCACGGCGCTCGAGGCGAAGCCCACCGCGGCGGGGACGCTCTTCCTGACCGGTGGCTACGACCGGACCGTGGAATCGCCGGGGCTGCGCGTCCGGCAGCTCAAGGGCCCCGGCCCGCTGGAGGGTGACCGGCGATTTGTGCAGACGCTCTGGATCGCCTCGCAGGCGCGGGCGCTGTTGGAGTGCCTGGGGGCGCGCCGCATCCGCGGTACCGGGTCACCCTCCCTTCCGCGGGAGGAGATCGAGGGGAAGGTGGAGGCGGTGGTCCGGATCGGCGGCGAGGAGGCGGCCAACGCACTGCGCGACCAGGCGCAGGCGATCGCGGCGGAGCTGGACGCGGAGCCGGCACGCCGGGAGCTGGATACCCTGATCGGGACGCTGTTGGGGACGCGGAAGAGCTCCCTGATCTCCCCGGCCGCGCTGGCCCGGGCGGCAGGCCTGCCCTATGACGCCGGCCGGATCGACCTGCTGCGTCTCCTCTAGGAAGCATTGGCGGGCTGGACGGTGCGGCCCCGTCCCGATCCTCTGGTGAGCGGCCCCGCCTTCGAGAACCTGGCGTTTATCGATGCGTACTTCTCCAACTTCATCGAGGGGACGGAGTTCGAGGTCGACGAGGCGGCGGAGATCATCTTCCAGCACCGGATCCCGCGGCACCGGCCCGAAGACGCGCACGATATTCTCGGTACCTACCAGCTGGTGGGGAGCCCGGCGGAGATGTCGCTCTCGGCGGCGGGAGAGTTCGACGCGCTCCTCACGCTCCTCCGCCGCCGGCACGCCGTGATCATGCAGGGGCGGCCGGACAAGCGGCCCGGCGAGTGGAAGCAGGAGTCGAATCGTGCCCGCCTGACGGTATTCGT
>CAYQDT010000657.1:0-3306 GCA_964416225.1 uncultured bacterium | reverse complement strand
TGTTCTTACTGCGGCTGGCGGACCTGGTGCGGCCGAGCCGGCGACCACGCGGTGTGCAGTGGACCGGCTCGATCCTGATCGGCTACTTTACCGGTGTGAGCCTGGTGTTCTTTGGGCAGGACCGCTCCCGGCTGCCGATCCTCCCCTGGATGCTCCTGGAGGGGAGCGTGGCCCTGCTGGGGCTGGTGGGACTTAGTCCGAGCGACCCATTGCCGGCTCCGGACGCGGAAGGGACGGTGGTCGATGAGCTGGCGGGATGAGGCACGTACGGACCTGGAGGAGCTGGGCGCGCGGCGGTTCTGGACGGAGTGGCGCGCCGCCGGACCCGACCTGCGCGAGCAGGCGTACGCGCTGGGCCGCTTCACGCCGGAGGCGCGGCGGGTCCTGGACCGCTACCTCATTCAGCAGGCGCCGCGGGGAATGGCGTGGACGGGCGCCGTTCTGGCGGTTCACCTCCTCCCGAGCTGGGCGCCGGGAGCCTCCGCGCTGCCGCGCACGCCGTGGATCGGCGCCGTCTGCATCGCGCCGCTGCGGTTGATCCTGGGCGTGGATCACGCGCTGACGCCCGACGTGATCGCGCACGAGCTCGCGCACGCAATCTTTCCGCGGCTGTCGCGTCGGGCGCGCCGGGAGTTCCCGCTTGCGCTTGAGGACCTGGAAGCCCGCTGCCCCGCATTGACGCCGTGGTTGGACGCGGCGCTTGCGGGCTATCGAGACCGGCGCTCTCCGGATGAGTGCCACGTGCGCCTGCTGGAATGGTTTCACTATGGGCGAGAGCCGCTCCCGGCCGAGCTGCGCCCCTTCTACGAGGGTTGGGTCGAGCTCCGGGCGCAGGGGGGCTGACGCGTTGCCCGTCTGGGATCGGGAACCGCCCGCGAAGGACCCGGTCTCTCCGGCGGTGGGTGTGGTTACCCGGTACGGCAGGCCAGCCCATACCAGGCGCGTACCCCCTCGGTGCAGGCTCCGGCAGAGGCGGCAACCAGGCCGGGCTACCGTACCACGTAATCACACCCGCTTCAGGGTGGATGACCGGCCCGCAGCGTGCGAAAAGAGCGCCTATCGGTTCCCCACGGATTTCGTGAGAGGAACGCGGGACTTGCCACACGAGGCGGCAGAGTACTCAGATCGTGCCCCTGCCGTGACATCGCCCACACCCATAGAGCCGCACGGGCGGCTCGGAGTCCTGGCGCTTCGAGGTCCGAGGTCGGCCCCGAGCTTCCGGTCCCCGGGGCCGACCGGTTTTTAGTGCCCGCGGACCGTGAGCAGGGCGCGATGCACGGGCGCGGGGTAGGGGACGCCGGGTCCCTTGGCGGCGCGCCAGAGGATCCGGTTCAGCGCGTCTTCCGGAGCCCGGTCATACTCGCGGAAGTCCATCCCGAGGGACTCCCGGGCTCCGGGTGCGGCGGCGGGGTTTTTGGCGGACAGGTCCACATCCGGCTGGCGCGGCTGGAAGACCGTCTGGACCGCGCGGCGCTGGAAGCAGTGGAACATGGGGGTGGCGCCCGCGTCGTACTGCGTCAGCGGCGGGAGCCCGAGAATCAGCTCGATGGTCCGGACCATGCTGGCCGTGGTGTACAGCGTGCTGTCGACGATGCCCCTGCGCACGTACGGGCTGATCACCAGCCCGGGTGTCCGGTGCGCATCCACGTGGTCCGGGCCGTTCTGCGTGTCGTCTTCGATGACGAAGATCGCCATCTCCTTCCAGAAGCGGCTCCGGGTGGCGGCTTCGACCAGCCGCCCAACAGCCACGTCATTGCTCGCCACGCAGGCGTCCGGGGTCGGGGCGCCCGGCTTGGTGCCCTGCGTGTGGTTCTCTCCCAGCGACATGATCATGAAGCGAGGCAGCTCCCCGGTGCGCTCGGCGGCGTGCAGGTCGCGGATCCAGCCGTCCACTTTCTGCGGGTCGCGGCCGCCCGGCCAGGTGCCCCGGTTGACGTTCGGGACCTGCGCCGCACCTTCGCCGTAGCACCGGAAGCTGACCCCGTGACGGCGGCAGAGATCCCACAGATAACCCGCGGCGGGCGTCTCCGTCTCCTCGTTTCCGGGGAGGCTGCCGTGCCGGGAGTAGGAGACCAGCCAGGAGCGCTCGTTCCAGTCGGAGGCAATCGCGCCGTCACACCAGCTGTGGCCGTCCACGCTCACCTCGCCGTTGCAGTATAGGTTGTCCAGCAGGACGTAATCCCGAGCCAGCGCGTGCTGATTGGGCGTCACACTCTCTCCGAACAGCGTCAGCCGCTCGTCGCCGTTGCCCGCCTTCTGTCCCCGGGCATCCTTGAAGTCGCCGAATTGCTGGTCGTAGGTCCGGTTCTCCTTGATGACGAAGAGCACGTGCTTGATCGGGCATGGCTCGCCGACCCGGTCCGGGATGACGCTGTCGCTGGCGACCGGCGCGTGTTGGAACATGGCGGGGGTATAGGGGGAGTTCCGGCGCGCCTGCTCGGTCCACTCCGCCAGCTTTGTGCCTTCGGGCCGGGCAACGAAGGAGACGGACCCCTCCAGCGCCCGGCCGATGTAATCGAACGCGGGCGGCTTGTGGAGCCGCTGCGGCTTCGGGAGCCGGGCGGGATAGTTCGCCCGGAAGCGGAGCCCCTTGCCGTTGCCGACGAGGAGCGTGCCGTCCGGAGCGACGGCGACGGCGGTGGGATACCAGCCCACCGGAACGAACCCGTTGACGCGCGTGACGGCGGGATCCGAGATGTCGGCCACCATCACGTCGTTGTTGTCCGCGTTGGCGACGTAGAGGCTCTTTCCGTCCGGAGAGACCACCACGCCATCCGGGGTGCTTCCCTCGGGCGACTGCGGGTACAGCGACGTGGAGAGCACCTCGCGCGTTCCCTCCGGCAGGCGGCGGGCCGGGCTCGCGGGCGCTTCCGGAGTCTCCAGGGCACGGGTCTGGATGACGTACACGGTATTGTCGCCGGAGCACGCCACGAAGAGCCGTCCGACCGGAGCCAGTGCCATATCATTGGGCCGGATGCCGACGCTGATATCGCGAATCCGGCGGTTCCTCTCCGTATCGATGACGCTCACGGAGCGGCTGCCCCAGTTGCTCACGTAGAGATGGCGGCGGTCCGCCCCGAACGCGGCGGAGTGCGGGTGGAGGCCCGCGGGGATCCGCGCCTCCAGGCGGAGGCTGGCCGGATCCACCACCCAGATCTCGTGGCTCGCTTCGTTGCAGACGTACAGGCGCCCGGTGCCGGGATGGACCGCGATTCCCGCGAGGAAGACCGCACCACCCGCATCATCCGCGGAACCGGCGTTTCCCTTCCCTTCGGCCGCCGCGCTCCCGCCGTCGCCCGGCACCGC
>CAYQDT010000656.1:0-3310 GCA_964416225.1 uncultured bacterium | reverse complement strand
AGTAGCGATATCCCAGGTCCGAGGGAATCCGTCCGGCCGAGGTGTGCGGCTGCCGCAGGTAGCCCAGGTCCGTCATCTCCGCAAGCTCGTTGCGGATGGTGGCGGAGCGGACGCCGAGGTTCTCCTGGGCGGCGAGAAACTGCGATCCGACTGGCTCCGCCCGGTTGACGTACGCCATCACGATCGCTTCCAGCAGCAGTTGTTTCCGTCGATCCAGGTTCATCACAGCCACTTTTCCCGGCCCCGAAAACCCTACACGCCCACGATCCCCGGCCGCATTCCGTGCCTGTAAACGCCCTTATTTTAGCACTCGACGGTCCCGAGTGTCAATCGACGGCGCCGCTCCGGGTGAGCGGCGCTCAGCGCGTCTCCCCGGCCGCGGCTTTCTTCCCCTGCTTCCGGGCGGGCTTTGCCTCCAGCCGGGAAAGCGCGTCCTGGGCCGAGGCCTGCTCCGCGAGCTTCTTGCTCTTACCGGTCCCGCGGCCCAGCAGCTCCTCGCCGGCGTGGACCTCGCTGGAGAACAACCGGTCGTGCGCCGGGCCGCTTTGCGCCTCGGTCCGGTAGACCGGCGTGACCCGCCGCCTCTCCTGGAGGAGCTCCTGGAGGCGGCTCTTGTAATCCCAGACGACCGTCGGGTCGACCCGAGCGATCAGCTCTTCCCGGACGAAGGAGCGCGCCGCTTCCAGGCCCCGCGACAGGTACAGCGCGGCGAGCACCGCCTCGAAGGCGTCGCTCAGGACACTGGGCCGTTCCCGGCCTCCGGCGGCCACGTCGTTCGGCGCCATCAAGAGGAGGGTCCCGAAGCCCAGGGCGGCGGCCGCCTGCGCCAGAGAGGGCTCGCTGACATACCGCTGCTTGAGCCGGGTGAGCTGCCCCTCCGCGTGCTCCGGATAGCTCCGGTAGAGGTGCTCGTTCACCAGCAGCGCGAGGATACTGTCGCCGAGGAACTCCAGCCGCTCGTTATCCCCCTCCGGCGCCGTCTCGGCGAGGCTCCGGTGCGTGAGGGCCCGGCGCAGCAGCGCCACCCCCGCGTCATCCAGGCCCAGACGCTCACCGAACGAGCGCACCGCATCCCGCCAGGCCGGGTCTTCCCACGACCGGGTATCACTCCCCGCTCCCATCATGGTGATGGTTATCCCTCGTTCCCTTGTTTGCCTGCATGCCGTGCCGGGGCGCTCCGGCGGCGTGCGAAGGATGGCGGCGGGGAAGCGGACGCGCCTGGTGGATGGCAGCCGGCGGGGCGGACCGCGTGGTGCCGGAGACGGCGCGGCGCGCGCCCGGGCTACTGGAGCCGTCGAGGAGCGCGGCCTGCGTCACGCCATCCGGACAATCAGCCGCTGGAGCACCTGATAGGCGAGAAAACCGCCGGCCATGACCAGGATCAGCCACCAACTGAAGATCCGGAAACGGTTCTGGGGAAAGAGCGGCCAGAACAGCACTTCCGCCCGGCCGATAAAGCGGTCGCGCGTCAGCGGCCCCCACGCGTGGCCGTCATTGCTGTTATTCCGGTTGTCACCCATCATGAAGTACTCGTTCGCGCCCAGCCTGAGCGGCGGCATCGAGTAGTGGGGCTCTTCCTTCACGTATGGCTCGCGCTTCCCATCGAAGAGCGGCTTCCCGTTGACGAGCACGCGTCCATCCTGAAACGCCAGCTTCGATCCGGTGATGACGATCACGCGCGGATCGCCGCCGACCGAGAAGACCTCCGCCTTGAGGGACGAATCGCCGGCAAAGTCGCCCAGCCCTTCCCGCTCCTGGATCAGGCCGCCCGCATCCCGCACCGCCTCCTTGCCGTCGACTTCCACCCGGTATGGGTCCCAGCGGATGTCCGGGTGCGGCTCGGCAATGACCTTGATGGCGGTGGGACCGTAGCGCGGCTCCAGAATGGCGCTGTGTCCCGAAGGGTCGATCTTCGGGTCCTTCCGATCCGTGAGCGAGAGGACCGTGGATACGCCCTCGTTCGCCAGCACCAGCGCCGGCTTCCCGTCCACCAGGAGGCGGGGCGGGGTGACCTCCACCGTCTCACCCGGGAGGCCGATCACCCGCTTGATGAACTCTTTCTCCTCGAAGGAGGCTTTCTTGGGAGCCCGGAACACCGCGATGTCTAAGCGGGCGGGGTTGGCGACCCGGTAGATCAGCTTGTCCACGAGCAGCCGGTCACCGGTTCGCTCCTTGCCGTCCGTACCGATTCCCGAATCGGGGGGTCCCATCAGGGTCGGCTCCATGGAGCTGGAGGGGATGTAGAAAGCCTGGAACAGGAAGGGACGGATGATGAGAAATACCACCACCACCACCGAGAGGATGACCTGGATATTCTCCATGAGCCAGACGGTGGTCTGATCCTTCGACCGGGTGGAGCGGAAGAGGGTCAGGGCAATCAGCAGCGCGCCGACCGCCACCAGCACGGCCTTGATGTGGAGGTCGGCCAGCCAGGTGGTGAGATTTCCCAGGGCTTGCATCGTAGATCGGGTCCTATCGTTGGGGCGGGTAATGAGTATCCGGTGCCTGCCGGTGCGCGGGCAGGCTGCAGGTGGAGCGGCCGACCGGCGGGACCGGCTTGCCCTGCGCACCGCGATCCGGTTTCCGGCGTCGAAAACGGCTGATCAATGTGGTTTGCTCTGTGCCAGAACGGCATCCGCCTTCCGCTTCAGCTCCGCCGCCGCGGTTTTCGGCGCGACGCTGCCGCCGAGGACCGCGCGGGAGGCGGACTGCATGAGCGAGCGGATTTCCTGCCAGCCTACCACGTTGGGCTCCGGCTTCGCCATGGACAGGATCTGGTGGACGTGTAAGGCGCGCGGGTCCGACGCGTAGAACACCTTCATCTCCGGGCGCGTTGCCGCGGATTTCCGCACCGGCAGGTACCCCGTCTCGCGTGCCCACCGCGCGGTGACCGGGGCGGAAGTGAAGTACTTGATGAAGCTCCACGCTTCCCGCTCGGTGTCCGTGCCGGACCGGAAGATACAGACGTTCGGGCCGTACATCACGGTTACGGGCTTGACCCCCGGCGCGTGCGGAATCACGGCCACGTCCCAATCGAACTTCCGGCCGATCTGGCGCTCCGCCGTTGCCCGCGTGGAGCTCGAACCGAAGGAGAAGGCCACCCGCTGGCTTGCCGCCAGTGCCGGCACCTCATCCGGGGCGGCCTGCATCAGGGAGCGGCTCCTCGCCATCCGCTGAAGGAGCTCCAGTGCCCGGACGGTCGGCGCCTGGTCAAAAAGCGAGCGCTTGCCGTCCGGAGTCAGCGGCCGCCCGCCATTCGCGGCGATCCGAAGATGAAGATCGCCGAGGCGTACGGCGCCGCCGCGATCCC
>CAYQDT010000655.1:0-3325 GCA_964416225.1 uncultured bacterium | reverse complement strand
GCCGGCTGGCGATGATCTCGATGTCCACTTCCGGATGGCGGTCCTTCATGCAGCGGGCCACGTAGGAGATATCCGCTCCGGTGCCGCCGTCATTATCCGGATACGTATATTCGATTACGATCCCGAGTCGCACCGTACTACCTCGCGCTAAGTCACGCCCGCCCGAAGGCAGGTCTAATGTTTTAATGCCTCGCTCGGCTGCTCAAGGAGCCGGTAACCACTTACTCAGCATGCCCCCCTGGCGCCCGGCGGTAAACCGGGAGCCGATGGTAGGGCACGTCTCGCAGCTTCGGGCTGCGCGCGTCTTTCGCGGAAAGGAGGGGCGCCCCGGTGAGCGTCCAGTCAATGTGGAGGTCGGGATCGTCCCAGGCGATGCCATGCTCATCCTCCGGCGCGTAGAACTCCGCGCATTTATAGAGCACCTCGGCAACCTCGGAGAGTACCGCGAACCCATGCGCGAACCCGACGGGCAGGTAGATCTGCACCCGGTTCTCCGCGGAGAGCACCACGCTGGTCCATGCGCCGAAGGTTGGCGACCCCCAGCGGACATCCACCGCCACGTCGAGGACGGCGCCGCGCACCGCCCGGCAGAGCTTCGCCTGCGGATGCCGCACCTGGTAATGCAGCCCGCGCACCGTATTCCTCACGGAGCCGGAGTGGTTGTCCTGCACCCAGCGGTCCCGGATGCCGAGCTCGGCGAAGTCGCGCTCGTTGTAGCTCTCCAGGAAAAAGCCGCGCTCATCTTCGAATACGCGGGGGGCGAGGATCTTCACGCCTCCCAGCCGGGTCTCCAGAAGCTTCATGGTTCCGGATCTTCATCGTGAGCGATCGGCCGGGATGCGGCCGCTGCGCGCCGGCGCCAGGTCTCTCTTCCTCACTGCGGGTGCCGCTCCGGCCGAAGACGGCATCGAACCCTCTCCAGGCCGGGCCTCGCGACCGGCTGCCGGCTCCAGGACGACACGGGTCACCGGGGCGCGGCGACGGCGGGCCTCCGTGCTCCCTATCCGGACGGGCTACCCGGACTTCTTCACCATGAAATTGCCGAGCACAATTGCGTCCATGTGGGTGCGCTCGAAACAGTTGAGCCCCTCTTCCGGGGTGCAGACGATCGGCTCGTTGTCGTTGAAGCTGGTGTTCACCACCACGGGAACGCCCGTCCGCTCGCCGAAGGCGTGGATCAACTCCCAGTACCGCTCGTTGACGTCCCGCTCGACCGTCTGCAGCCGGCCGGTGTGGTCCACGTGCGTCGTTGCCGGGATCACGTCCCGCTTTTCTTCCCGCACCTTGTAGACCTTCAGCATGAACGGATCCGGGTAGCTCTGCTCGAAGTACTCGCCGGTGTGAGCGCCGAGGATGGAGGGCGCGAAGGGACGGAATGCCTCGCGGTGCTTGATGCGCGCGTTGAGGATCTCCTTCATGTCCGTGCGC
Source organism: uncultured bacterium (assembly GCA_964416225.1). Taxonomy (GTDB): domain Bacteria; phylum Armatimonadota; class SYMT01; order SYMT01; family SYMT01; genus CAYQDT01. The sequence continues at coordinate 1,897 of CAYQDT010000655.1, read as the reverse complement.
CGGGGATCGGCGACGATGCTCCGGTTTCCAAGGGCGCGGGGGCCCCACTCCGCGGCGCCCTGGAACCACCCGACGACCTTGGCGTCTTCGATGACCGCAGCCGTCTCCCGGGGCAGCTCTTCGTCGCTCAGGGTCCGGTACGCGATCCCGCGCTCCTTCAGCACGGCCTCGATCTCCGCGTTGGAGAAGGAGGGGCCGGTGTAGGAATGGGTCTGAACGTAGTTGCGCGTGTTGCCCAGTACCTGGTTGTAAACGTAGTAGGCGGCGCCGAGGGAGGTGCCCGCGTCTCCTGCGGCCGGTTGAATGTAGATCTCCTCGAAGGGCGTTTCCAGCAGGATCTTGCCGTTCAGCGAGCTGTTCAGCGCCACCCCGCCGGCGAGGCAGAGCGCCTTCTTTCCCGTTCGCTCATAGGCGTCCCGGATGACGTGGAACTCCGCCTCTTCCAGCATCTGCTGCATGGAGGCGGCCACGTCCCGGTGGTGCTCCGTGTACTCGCCGCCCTTCTCGCGCGGCTCTCCGAGCAGCTCCACCACCTTGTTCGAGTACAGGCGGCCGATGATCGGAGAGCCGTCGTCCCAGGTCATCTCCACTCCGGCTGCGTGGTGCACGAAGTAGTCCAGGTTCAGCTCGAACTGGCCGTGCGGCAGGAGCTTCACCATGCGGTGCATCTCTTCCATGTACCGCGGGTTGCCGTAGGGGGCGAGGCCCTGGACCTTCCCCTCATCGCCGTAGTGGGGAAAGCCGAGCCACTGGGTAAGCGCCGTGAAGAAGATGCCGAGGGAGTGCGGGAAGAGGACGTGGTCGTCGACCTTGATCTCGTTTGCCTTCCCGGAGCCGACCATGGTGCTGACGAAATCCCCCATCCCGTCGATGGAAAGGATGGCGGCATCCTGAAACGGGGAGACGAAGAAGGCGCTCGCCATGTGCGCGCGATGGTGCTCCACATTGTGGAACTCCGCTTTCAGCGCGGCCGGGTCCAGCTCGAGGGAGCGGCAGAGCGCCGTCTTCACGTCCTTGACCGCGCCCATGTTTTTCACGCGGTCTTTCACCATCGCAAAGCTGGGGCGCTTGCGCAGGGTGAAGAGGACTTTCTGCGCCAGGTGCGCGCTCGGGTCCCGGGAGATGGCGACGTGGTCCAGGTCGTAGGCGGTGATGCCGGCCTGCTTCAGGCAGAACTTGATGCTCTCGGACGGAAAGCCCGCCCAGTACTTCTGACGCCGGAACCGCTCGTCCTCCACGGCCGCAAGGAGCTGCCCGTCCTGGATCAGAGTTGCAGAGGCGCCGCCATGGTAGGCATTAATTCCTAGGATGTACATTACTGCTCCAAAAATAACGATCTGTGGGGCTCAGCGGCGGGGTGCGGCGGCCGCCGCGCGCTCGATCCGGCCTGGGGAGAGGCGGACCGGCGGCCAGATGATGCGGGCCGGCTGTTCAGAGTATACCAATTCCACACAACCCCTCGCCGGGTTGTCAGCTTAATAGTTGACGACCGCGCCTTTCCGGGGTCGGCTCCAGCCTGCTGTCGCTGCGCCGTCCGTTTGCCGTGCAACCGCCGTGCGGAGAACTACCGGCCCTTCTCCAGCTCGCCGCCTGCCCAGCCAGCCAGCTCTTCGACGCCGGTTTCCAGGGGAATCTCCGGCCGATAGCCAAGCAGCTCGTTCGCCAGGCGAAGGTCCGCCGTGGAGTGACGGACGTCCCCTTCACGAAAGCCGCCGGGCGCCCACGTAACGTTCCGTTTTCCGAGGGCCCCCGCCAGCAGGGCTGCCAGGCGCCGAATGGTGACCGCGGCCCCGCCCGCCACGTTCAGCGCGCGGTAATCCGCCCGATCCGTCTCCAGCGCCCGGATATTCGCCTGCACCACGTCGCGAACGTGGACGAAATCGCGCGTTTGCGCGCC
>CAYQDT010000654.1:0-3326 GCA_964416225.1 uncultured bacterium | reverse complement strand
GAGATACCCGTCATCATGGTCTCCGGCATTGAGGAGCTGGAGAGCGTGGTCCGCTGCATCGAAAACGGGGCGGAAGATTACCTCCCGAAGCCGTTCAACCCCACCCTGCTCCGCGCCCGGATCGGCGCCTGCCTGGAGAAGAAGCGGCTCTGGGACGAGCTGGGGGAGCGCTACCGGCAGCTTCAGCAGCTCGAGGAGCTCCGGGACAGCCTGACGGACATGGTGGTCCATGACCTCCGGACCCCCCTCACCGCGCTTCTTTCGGGTCTCCAGACGGTGGAGATCCTCGGACCTCTCAACCCGGAGCAGGCGGAGCTGCTCCAGCTCGCCACCTCCGGCGGAGAGATCCTGCTGGGGATGATCAACGACCTGCTGGACATCTCCAAGATGGAGGACGGCTCGCTGCAGCTCGCCTACAGCGTGCTCGACCCGCGCGCGGTGTGCGACCGGGCGGTGGCCCAGGTAGAGCAGCTCACCGAGCAGAAAAACCTGCAGCTCATCACGGACCTGGACCCCCACCTTCCGCACCTCCGCGCGGATGGGGAGAAGCTGTGCCGGATCCTGGTGAACCTGCTCGGAAACGCGCTGAAGTTCACCCCGCCGGACGGCCGGGTGACCCTCTCCGCCCACGCCTGCCCGGCCGAGGACGCGCTGCTGTTCGCGGTGAGCGACACCGGCGAGGGAATCCCGCGCGAAGCCTTCGACCGGATCTTCGAGAAGTTCGGGCAGGTGGTCGATCGGAAAGAAGGCCGGAAGAACAGCACCGGGCTCGGGCTCACATTCTGCAAGATGGCCGTGGAGGCGCATGGCGGCCGGATCTGGGTCGAGAGCGAGCTGGATCGCGGGAGCTGCTTCCAGTTCACCATCCCCCTGCGCGAGCCGTCCGGTACGGGACGCGCGCTCGCCGCCCCGGCGCATTCCACCTGATGGCGCGCTCTCCGGTACCCGCCTCCTTGCGAGCTGTGCCTCCTGGCCCCAATTCCGCGGTGAGAAGCCGGACCCGTGCCTCTCCGGTGGGGTACGATTGAGCGGCGCCGCCCGACCGGGGCGCCTTGATGAACCGCACCCTCTATTCGAGCGCACCAAGAATGCCAGTTATGCCCGAGCTTCTCTCCACCCAGCAGCCGTTTTCCGGAAAGATCGTCTCCGTCCGCATCGATGAGCTCCGTCTCGAGGACGGGCATGTGGTCCGGCAGGAGGTCGTCGAGCACCGGGAGTCCATGACCGTGGTGGCACTCGATCCGGACGGAAAGCTCGTGCTGGTGCGGCAGTACCGGCACCCGGCGCGGGAAGAGCTGCTGGAGACACCCGCCGGCTCCATCGACCCGGACGAGAGCCCGGAGGAATCCGTCAACCGGGAGCTGGCCGAGGAGACCGGCTTCCGCGCCCGCGAGGTGCGGAAGATCGGGACGTTCTACCTGGCTCCGGGCTGGGCCACCGAATTCATGCACGTGTTCCTGGCGCGGGACCTCTACGAATCGACCGCGGAATGCGACGAGGACGAGCGGATCGAGGTGGTCCACCTCACCCGCGGCGAATGGGAAGCGGAGATCCGGCGAGGGAACGTCCGGGATTCCAAGAGCATCGCGGCGTGGCATCTGGCCCTGCCGCACCTGGGATAGGCGCCGCCGCCGAGCAAAGGTTTGAGGCGGGCAGCAGCAACGGAGGTGGACGCATGCGCTGGCTGGCGGCGGTTCTGATTTCGGCGGCGATCCTCTCTCCGCTCCACGCGGCAAAGAATTACGGCGAGGAGCAGGTGGCGCGGCTGGTGGAGATCGCGCAGAGCGAGAAGGAGCCGGAAGGCCGCCGCGCCCAGGCGTGCCGCGAGCTGGCGAACACCACGCTCCGCACGCAGGTGCCGGCCCTGCACCGCCTGCTGCGGGAGGAGCGAAGCGTCGACATCCGTCTCTGCGCGGCCTGCACGCTCGCCCAGCTCGGCGACCGCCACTCTCCGCGCGATCTCCTGCTCGCGAGCGCGTACGACGGCACCCGCACGCCCAACTGCAGCCGGAGCGACGTCCTCCTGGCGCTGGCCCGGATCGGGGACCCGGCGGCGGAGGTGAGCCTGGAGCGGGCGCTCAAGAGCGACCTGCCCGCCGACGAGCCGGAGTATTACGCGGACGCGTGCCGCGCCCTCGGGCTGCTGAATACGTCCGGCGCCCGGCGGCTGCTCCTCACGGCGCTCCGCGACGGGGGGCCGGCGGTCCGCTACGCCGCCATCGGCGCGCTCTCCGGAACGGCGCTGCAGCGGCCGGAGCCGGAGCGCTCCGCGGCCCGCGCCGCGCTCCTGCGGGCCGCCGAGAGCGACCCGGACGAGAAGGTGGCCGAGCAGGCGATGAGCGCGCTCCTCTGGTCCGGCGTGGACGGCCCGGCCTTCTTCGCGCTGCTGGAGCACGCGCCGGAGCCGGCGGTGCGCGTCCGGGCCGCGCGCGTGCTGAACCGCCACTATCTCTCCCCGGCCCGCCTCGGCCGGCTCCGAGCGGCGCTGGCGCGGGAAGGGAACCCCGCGGTCCGCGCGGCGATGGAGGCCACGCTCGCCAGCCAGCATCCGGCACGGTAACCGGCATGGCAACCGGCGCGGCAGGTGCCGGCAGCGCGCTCCCGGCAGCAAGACGTTGACGTTCCCCCGGAACCGCCGGAAACTGTTACGTGTCCTGTTCTTTTTTCAGGACCGAGGCGACGGCGGGGAGCGTCCCGCTCGCGCCGGGGCATGCCCGCCGCCGCGGCGTCGCCATGTCCCGGCACGGAAAGCGCTCGCCCGGTGCGTCGCCGGGCCCGCCGGCGCGGGGTGACCTCCCGCGCCTGCACCGGGCACCAGGCAATCCGAGAGGAACGGAGGAATCGAATGCGAAAGCTACTATCCCTGGCACTGCCCGCGCTTCTAGCCGCGGCACTGCTGCATCCCGCGTCGGCCCAGGACACCAAGGGAGCCGCGAAGGCCCCGCCGGCAAAGGCCCCGGCAGCCTCCAAGAAAGGCGCGGCGAAAGGGGCCGCGAAAGGAACCGCGAAGAAGGAAGGCACCACCCGCGTCAGCGGCATGGTGAAGGGAAGCCCCACCGGGACCACCTTCACGGTCGGCCGCCGGGGCGGTCCGGTGACCGTGGACGCCAGCGGCGCCAAGATCCGGGTGAACGGCAAGTTCGGCAGCATCTCCGACATCACCGGGGGCACGCAGGTGACCGTCACCGGCACCATGACCGGCACCACGCTCAAAGCGACGGAGGTGGACGCCCACCCGCGGAAGGCCCGGGCGACCAAAGGCGCCGCCAAGAAGGGTGGAGCGGCGAACGCCGGCAAGTCGGCGCCGGCCGGCACCCCGGCGAAGA
>CAYQDT010000653.1:2863-3326 GCA_964416225.1 uncultured bacterium | reverse complement strand
TCGGCCACCGCTTCCGGGGCGTGGACCCGGGCCGCGAGGGGCTCGAGGCAGTCGAGGGCCGCTTCGGCAATCCGCAGCCGGGCCGTGTTCTCCTCCCTTTCTTCCACATCGTCGTGGATGCCGAGCTTCTGGATCAACGGCCTCAGCGTGAGCCCGTGCAGCAGCAGGGTAACGAGGATCACGCCGAACGCCACCGCGATGATCCGGTCTCGGAAGGGGAACGGGGCCCCGCCCCGCACCGCGAGTGGGACGGCCAGGGCGGCCGCAAGCGACATCGCGCCGCGGATGCCGGTCCAGGCGATGAGCGCAGGGTAGGGCCAGGTTGGCGCCGGATCCCGCTCCCGGAGCCGGGCGCTGACCACGCGCGGAAGGTAGACGGCCGAAAAGACCCAGATCACTCGGACCAGGATCACGATAAGAATGACGGCCAGGCACTCCCCCGCCACGGTGGGGAGAACCGGTC
>CAYQDT010000653.1:0-2853 GCA_964416225.1 uncultured bacterium | reverse complement strand
ATCATTTCCCAGAAGGCCCGTGCCTGAATGCGCGTCTCCGGCGAATAAATCCGCGGGCTGTGCCGTCCCACGTAGATTCCCATCGCCATCACGGCGATGACGCTGGATAACCCCAGTGCCTCGGCGGAACAGTAGGCCGCGAAGGGCGCCAGCAGTGAGAGGGTGATCTCTACAGGGGGATCATCCAGGCGGCTGAATAGGCGGACGACCAGCCACCCGTTCGCCAGTCCGATCAACACGCCGCCGACGCTGACGAGGAAAAACTGGAGCACCGCTGTACCGGTGGAAAAGGTACCCGTAACCACCGCGGCGATCGCCATCCGGTACAGCACCAGCGCGGTGCCGTCACAGAGCAGGCTCTCGCCCTGCACCACCACCGCAATCCGGCGTGGAACGGCGAGCCGCTCGATCACGGGAAGGGCCGCCACCTCGTCCGTGGGAGCGACCACCGCTCCGAGCACGAAGGCGACGCCCCACGGCATGCCCGGGATGACCCACCGCGCCACCAGGGCCACCGCCGCCGCGGTGACGAGGACCAGCCCCACGGCCAGCAGGGTGATCGGCCGGAGGTTGGCGCGGAAATCTCGCCAGGGGATATCCCAGGAGGCCGAGTAGAGCAGCGGCGGCAAGACCAGCGTGAAGATCAGATCCGGCCGCATCTCCACAGCCGGCAGCCCCGGAACCAGGGCCAGCGCCACACCGCCGAGGACGAGGAGGACCGGATAAGGCACCTGCACGCGGTGCGCCACTCCGACCAGCAGCGCCACTGCCGCCAGCAGGCCTAGAATCATCGCCACGGAGTGCACGTGTCCGGTCCTCCACCAGAACTTCCCGCGGGGATCTTGCCTGGAGTGATACCCTGCTTATGGCAAAACAGCACCCGGTGCGTACCGCTGGGGCAGGGCCGTCGGGAGGCGCGGGGCACGGAAACGGAAGAGCGGGACGGAACGCATGGAGAACACGCGCTTTTCACTGGAGCTGGACGTCCGCGACTATGAGTGCGACCTTCAGGGCATCGTGAACAATGCGGTGTACCAGCAGTATCTGGAGCACACGCGCCACGTGTTCCTCAAGAGCGCCGGCCTCGATTTCGCGGAGCTCTCCCGCCGGGGGGTGGACCTGGTGGTCGTGCGGGCGGAGCTGGACTATCTCTATCCGCTCCGCAGCGGGGACCGGTTCCGCGTGGATCTGGCTCTGGAGCGCGTATCCCGGCTGCGGTTCGGCTTCCGGCAGGAGATCCACCGACTACCGGATGAAAAGCCGGTGCTCCGCGCGCTGATCATCGGCACCGCCATCAACGCGCAAGGCCGGCCGCAGCTTCCCCCGGACGTGGAGCGGCTGCTGGCCGAAAGCGCCGCGCCCGCCGCGGGGGCGTGAGGGCAGCACTTCCGGCTGCGCGAAGACCGCCGGACGCTCCTCCCGCCGCGCTACTCCGCGACGTGGACCACGAGCTTGCCGAAGTTCCGGCCCTGGAGGAGGCCGATGAACGCCTCGGGGGCCTGCTCCAGACCCTCGACGATGTCTTCCCGATACCGGATGCGGCCCTGATCCACGAGCGGCCGCATCTCCTGGAGGAACTCGGGAAAGCGCTCGCCGTAGTCGTTGAAGATGATGAAGCCCTGGATCCGGAGCCGCTTGCGGAGCACGTCTCCCATGAGCAGCGGGATGCGGTCCGGTCCCGCGGGAAGCGCCTCCGCGTTGTACTGCGCGATGAGCCCGCAGACCGGGACCCGCGCCTTCGCGTTTAGCAGGGGCAGAACCGCATCGAAGACCGCGCCGCCAACGTTTTCGAAATAAACGTCGACCCCATCCGGGCAGGCGGCGGCCAGCCGCCGCTCCAGCTCCGGCTCGCGGTGGTCCAGGCAGGCATCCAGCCCCAGCTCCTCCACGGCGAACCGGCACTTCTCCGCGCCGCCCGCAACGCCGACCGCGCGGCAGCCGTGGTGCTTCGCGAGCTGCCCGACCACGGATCCGACCGCCCCCGTGGCCGCCGCCACCACCACCGTCTCACCCGGCTGGGGGTTCCCGATATCCAACAGCCCCATATAGGCCGTGAAGCCGGGCATCCCGAGCACTCCCAGCGCATAGGAGAGGCGGGGCAGGCCGCTGTCCAGCTTCATGAGACCGGCCGCGCCCGCAAACGCGTATTCCTGCCAGCCGGCGTAGGCGAGGACCACATCTCCCACGGCGAATCCGGGGTGGGCCGAGGCTTCCACGCGGCTGACCGTGCCGCCGGGCATCACGTCTCCCACGGCCGCGGGCGGCGCGTAGGACGGAGCATCACTCATCCGCCCGCGCATGTAGGGATCCAGCGAGAGGAAGAGCGTCCGCAGCAGGACCTCTCCCTCGCCCGGAGTCGGCACCGGCACCCGCTCCAGGCGGAAGTTCGCCGGGGTCGGCAGGCCTCTCGGCCGCTCCGCGAGGACGATCCGGCGATTGGTGGCTGTGGCTGGCTCCATCGCACTCCTCCCCTTCGGAAGCCGGCGGCCTCTCGCCACCGAGGCTGTGCCGAGCGCCGGGCGGTGCCCGGTTTCCGCTCTTCCGCCTTCGCGGATTCCGGAGCCGACGCGCTAGCCGATCAGGCCCTTCACCACCTCGCCGTACACATCGGTGAGCCGGAAGTCACGCCCCTGGTAGCGGTAGGTCAGCCGGGTGTGGTCGATCCCCAACTGGTGGAGGAGCGTCGCCTGCAGGTCATGCACGTGGACGCCGTCTTCCGCCACATTGTAGCAGTAGTCGTCGCTCTTTCCGTAGACGGTACCGCCCTTGAAGCCGCCGCCGGCCACCCACATGCTGTAGCAGCTGCCAAGATGGTCCCGGCCATGGCCGTTCGGCTTGGAGAGGTCTCCCTGG
>CAYQDT010000652.1:0-3329 GCA_964416225.1 uncultured bacterium | reverse complement strand
CCGTTCGATCGCCGGCGGGGCTGCGGATTGCGATTCTCTATCGCCGCAACGCCGCACCGGACGAGCGCCTCCTGCACCTCCTGCAGGAGCGACTTGCCAGCCTCGGTCACTCCCTCTTCATCGACCGGCACCTGTTAATCGGGGTGGAATGGGCCAGGGAGATGGAGCGCCAGGTCCGAACCGCTGATGCCGTGATTCCACTCCTCTCGGCCGCTTCCGTGGGGAGTGAAATGCTGGTGTGCGAGATCGAGATCGCGCACGAGGCGCGTCAGGCGCAGGCGGGGCGCCCCCGGCTGCTGCCGGTTCGGGTCCAGTACTCCGGGCCTCTTCCGGAGCCCCTGGCCGCCATCCTGGACCCGCTGGAGTACGCATCCTGGTCCGGCCCCGCTGACGACACCCACCTGGTTCTCCAGATTGAGCAAGCACTCCGCGGCAAGGAACGTAGAGTCGGCGCCGGCCAGGCTGCCCGGCTGACTGCCACCCTGGCCGAGCTGGAGGCAATCGGGGGAGCCGTCCCGCTCGAGTCGCGCTTCTACGTCGAGCGGGAGACGGACGCACAGTTTCTCGCGGACGTGGCTCGCGGGGACAGCATCGTGCTCCTGAAGGGCGCGCGCCAGATGGGAAAAACGTCCCTGCTCGCCCGCGGGCTGCAGCAGGCGCGGGAGCAGGGCGCAAAGGTCGTTAAGACCGACTTCCAGAAGCTGAACGCCCAGCATCTGCAGAGCATCGACGCGCTCTTCCTGAAGCTCGCGGAGTCGATTGCGGATCAGCTCGATCTGGACGTGCCGCCGGAAGAGTGCTGGCAGCCGCGCCGCGGCCCGAGCGAGAACTTCGAGCGATACTGGCAGCGCCAGGCGCTGCAGAGCGTGCGCGAACCGGTCGTCTGGGGTCTCGACGAGGTCGACCGGCTCTTCACCTGTCCCTATGCGAGCGAGGTGTTTGGTCTCCTCCGCTCCTGGCACAACGAGCGGGCGCTGGATCCCGATGGTCCGTGGAAGCGGCTCACCCTCGCGATCGCCTACGCCACCGAAGCACACCTGTTCATCACGGATGTGAACCAGTCGCCCTTCAACGTCGGGACCCGGCTTACTCTGGATGATTTCACCCTGGAACAGGTGGCGGACCTGAATGGCCGGTACGGCCAGCCGCTGGAAACTCGAGACGAGCTCCTCCGTTTCACCGCCCTCGTGGGCGGCCACCCCTATCTCGTCCGCTGCGGCCTGCAGGAGATGGCCCTGCACGGCGTGACCCTGGCTGCCCTGGAAAGCACCGCCGATCGCGACGACGGCCTCTTCGGCGACCACCTGCGGCGGATCCTGGTGCTGCTGGCGAAAGATCCGCTCCTCTGCGACGTCGCGCGCGGGGTGCTGCGAGGCGAGCCATGTCCCACTCCCGAGAGCTTCTATCGGCTGCGCAGCGCCGGAGTACTGGCCGGAGAGTCGGCGCGAGACCCCCGGCCGCGCTGCCGGCTCTACCGGAACTATCTTTCTCAACACCTACTGTAGCTTCTCAAACGCCGCGATAACGCCGTCGACCCGGCTCGAGCTTGATGGGTCGCTCGCGGGTATCAGGAGGGAAAGCCATGCCCGAGCCAGCCAGTCATTATTACGTGACGGGCGGCACGCTGCGGGCCGACGCGCCCAGCTACGTAGAGCGCCGGGCAGACCGGGAGCTCCATCACGCCCTCCTGCGCGGCGAGTTCTGCTACGTGCTCACCTCTCGCCAGATGGGCAAGAGCTCCCTGATGGTCCGCACCGCGCTCCGTCTCCGCGAGGCCGGTGCTACCGTAGCGAGTCTGGACCTCACCGCCATCGGCCAGAACGTCTCGGCGGAGCAGTGGTATGGCGGCCTCCTCCGCCGCCTGGGCCGGCAGCTCGATCCTTCCGGCGCTCTGGAAGACGCCCTGGACGCCATGTGGCAGGATGAGGTCTGGCTCGGACCGCTCCAGCGGTGGATAGCCGCGATCGAGCGCCTGGTGCTCCCGCGGTGCACCGGTCTGGTGGTGCTTTTTCTCGACGAGATCGACGCGGTGCGCAGCCTCCCCTTCTCCACCGACGAGTTCTTCGCCGGCATCCGGGAATGCTACAACCGCCGCACGGAAGAGCCGCAGTTCAATCGCCTGGCCTTCTGCCTGCTCGGCGTGGCCACCCCTTCCGACCTGATCCGCGATACGCGGATGACTCCCTTCAATATCGGCACCCGGATCGATCTCACGGACTTCAGTCCGCCGGAGGCGCTGGCGCTCGCCGAGGGACTGGGACGGGACAAGCAAACGTCAAGCGTGCTGCTCCAGCGCATCCTCTATTGGACAGGAGGGCATCCGTATCTGACGCAGCGCCTCTGCCGGGTGGTGGCCGAACAGCCGGCCATCCGAACGGCCCGAATGGTGGACCGGCTCTGTGAAGAGCTATTCCTCTCCCACAATGCCCGCGAGCGCGATGACAACCTGCTCTTCGTGCGGGAGCGGCTGCTCCGGAGCGAAGCGGACCAGGCGGCGCTGCTGGACCTGTATGGCCAGGTGCGGGTGGGCAGGCGGCCCGCGGCGGACGATACAAGCCGGCTCATTGGGATCCTGCGGCTGTCCGGAATTGTCCGGGTCGTCGACGGCTGCCTTCGGGTGCGCAACCGGATCTACTCCCGAGTCTTCGACCACAAGTGGATTCTGGCGCACATGCCGGACGCGGAGGTGCTGCGGCAGAAGGCGGCGTATCGCCGCGGGCTGACGCGAGCCACCGCCATAGCCGTCCTCATGGTCGCTCTGCTGAGCAGCCTGGCGATCACGATCGCGTCCGTTAGCTTCGCCACCCAGGCGGAACACCGCCGCGTTCAGGCGTACGTGGCTACCGGCAGCCGCCTGGCGGAGGACGGCGATCTTCCGGGCGCTCTCCTGTGGTATGCCGCAGCGCAGCGCGCCGATAACCCGCAAGCCGAAGCCCAGGCTATCCACCGGATGCGGCTCAACGCGGCGCTGTCGCTTTCGCCCCGCATCGTCCGCCTCTGGTTCACGCCAGAGACGGCCGCGGCCGTCTCGCCGAGTCCGGATGGACGGTACCTGGCCTATGGGACCGCCGGGCATGGCGTCTCGATCTGTGATTTGCAGACCGGAAACTCCGCAAGTGCGGCGGTTCCCGGCCTCGGCAGCCCGCCCGCGCTGCATTTTGCCGCGGACTCCCGGCTACTGTTCGTCACCGGTCCGGATACACGCGGCCCTCTCCGCATCGCCTGCTGGAACGTACCCCGTCACCTCCGAATGCCGGTTCCCTTCCCTCACACCAATCTGGCCGGCTTCGGGGTTTCGCAAGACGGCCGTGTGGCCATGACCCTGGACA
>CAYQDT010000651.1:0-3329 GCA_964416225.1 uncultured bacterium | reverse complement strand
GGGGCTGAGCGTCACCGGGCATCCCCTGGGGCTGCTGCGCCCGATGCTCACCCCCGGCGTCTGCTCCGTGCGCGCCCTCCACGGGCGGCCGCATGGGGAGACGGTCCGCGTGGCCGGCCTGGTCACCACCCGGCAGCGGCCCGAGACGGCGCGCGGGATCCTCTTCCTGCTGCTGGAAGACGAGACCGGCATGGTGAACGTGGTCGTCTCCCGCGAGCTGTATGAGCAGCAGCGGGAGACGTTTCGCACGGAGCCGCTGCTCCAGGTGGAAGGCGTGCTCCGACGGCAGGCCTCGCAGCTCAACCTGGTGGCCGCGCGGGCCTGGCCGCTCACCGAGGCGCTGCCGGACGCGGCGAAGAACGGCGCCACCCGCCGCGTCCACGAGGCGCTTCGGGACTGGAAAGCGCCGCCCAGCCACAATTTCCGGTAGCCCGGCACGAAACCGGCCCGTTGTCCGGACCGAGCCCGCGCCGCCCGTTATTCCCGCTACTCGCCCAGGATCCGGTCCACCAGCCGCTCCATCCGGTCGAAGACCAGTTGGATCCGCTCCGGGTCCCACTCCGCGTTGATATCGATCTTCAGCGACGCCTTCACCATCTCCAGCGCCGCGAGGCGGACATCCGTCGCGGCCGGGCCCGCCGGCGCGGCCATGTTTTCCGACACCCGCACCCCGCCGGCGGCACCGGCCCCTTCCGCCGGCGGGGGCCGCCGTTCGGGGTTCGAGACGAGTGGCGATTCGGGTACCGGGACGGGAGAGCGTTCGGGAAACGAGACGGGCCCGGGGTAGCCGCCCGGCTCGGGGAATGAGACGGGAGACCGTTCGGGAAACGAGACGAGCGGCCGGCCCCAGGCATCCGTGGCGCGGCCCGGCTCCTCCAGGCGGCGGTACTCCCGTATCAGGTCGATGAACAGCTTTGCGGCCGGGCCGGCGCTGCTGGTGGAGAGGCCGTACTCCACCTTGAAAAAGTCTTCCACTTCCTCGCGCGACATCCCATTCCGCGCTTCCCACCGCCAGTACAGCTCCGGATACGCCTCTTCCAGGCCCTCCCGGATCGCCTGCGCGCGCTGTGTGGCGCCGCGTGTGCGCCGCGCCCGCTCCGTAACCTGACCGTATGGGTCGATCAATCCCAGCACGCGGAGGCTCTGCAGGAACGCGCGCACGTCCCCGCCCTTCAGCCCGAGGCGCGCCTCCGCGTACGCGTGGTCCACCCGCGCGGGGGAGGCGTCAGCGAGCTGGTCCAGGAATTTCCGCAGGATCCCGGTTCGAGTATAGGCGGCCGCACGGGCAGGTAGAGTGGGCATCGGAATGGTGTCCGGAAATCGGCGGAAGGCAGCCGCGTCTTGTCGGGAACCCGTCGCCGCGGCGTCTTCCCGATGGCGGGATAGCACATCTCCGACAGAATGATACCCCGACATCCCGACGCCGTCAACTCGCGCCGGCCAGCCGCCTGCCGGCGCGGCTGGAGCCGCGCCGCACACCGGATGAAGCGGCCACGCGCACCCACGAAATCCCGCTGGCGGAGCGCGCTTGCCGGACCGACTATCCCCCTGGACGCCGAACAACGGCCTTGCCGCCTGTCTGCTCGCATGGTAAACTGCTGTTGGCCATCTGTCGGTTTCCCGGGGACGCGATCCCGACATCCAATCTCCTAGCCCGGCAATATCCGACGCGCGAAGTTTGCGTCGGGCTTTCGGCGGGAAGAAACGCGCTGAAGCCCGACTCTCCCCGCCTCCGCCGGGCTCCCTCTCCGCCGCACTGTTCAAAAGCTGTAGAAATCCATGTCCTTCGTTCACCTCCACTGCCACACGGAAGGAAGCCTGCTGGACGGCATGTGCCGCTCCAAGGAGATGGCCCGGCAGGCCGCCAATTTCGGGATGCCGGCGGTCGCCATCACGGACCACGGGGTGATGTACAATGTGGTGCAGTTCTACGAAAACTGCACCTCCGCGGGGGTGAAGCCCATCATCGGCTGCGAGGTGTATGTCGCGCCGAAGCACCGCGGGGACCGCGGCGGCCGGGGCGAGAACTACTACCACATGCTGCTGCTGGCCAAGGACGAGACCGGCTACAAGAACCTGGTCAAGCTGGTGAGCCGCGGCTACCTGGAGGGTTTCTATTACAAGCCCCGGGTGGACAAGGAGCTCCTCCACGAGTACCGGGAGGGCCTCATCGCCACCAGCGCCTGCCTCGGCGGCGAGATCTGCCAGCACCTGCTGAAGAACGAGCTGAAGGAGGCGCGGTACCGCGCCACGGAGCTGAAGGAGATCTACGGGGCGGACCATTTCTACATGGAGCTGCAGGACCACGGGCTGCCGGAGCAGAAGAGCGTCAACCCGGAGCTGGTCCGCATCGCCCGGGAGCTCCACCTGCCGCTCATCTGCAGCAACGACGTCCATTACCTCCGCCAGCAGGACGCCGACCCCCACGAGGTGCTGCTCTGCATCCAGACCGGCGTGACGATGAACAACCCGAAGCGCCTCCGCTACGGGCCCCCGAACTTCTACCTCCGCTCACCCGAGGAGATGGCGGGGATCTTCGGGGAGTGGCCCGAGGCGCTCGCGAATACCCTCACCATCGCGGAGCGGTGCAACTTCCAGTTCGACTTCTCCAAAACCCACCTGCCGGAGTGCGAGGTCCCCACCGGCCACACCTTCGAGTCATGGCTGGAGAAGCTGTCCCGCGACGCCATTCCCGAAAAGTACGCGGAGCACACCGAGCAGCTCGAGGCGCGGCTCCGGTACGAGCTGGACGTGATCCAGACCAAGGGATACTCGGCCTACTTCCTGATCGTGCATGACTTCGTGCGGTTCGCCCGCAGCCGCGGGATCATGTCCCAGGCCCGAGGCTCCGCCGCGGGAAGCCTCGTCTCCTATCTTCTCGGGCTCACGGTCATCGACCCGCTCCGGTACAACCTCCTCTTCGAGCGGTTCCTGAACCGGGAGCGGAAGTCCATGCCGGATATCGACCTGGACTTTGCCGACGACCGGCGTGAAGAGGTGATCCAGTATTGCCGCGACAAGTACGGCGCGGATCACGTGGCGCAGATCATCGCCTTCGGGACCATGGCCGCCAAGGCCGCCGTGCGAGACGCCGGCCGTGCCCTCGAGTACCCGATCCCGGAGGTGGACCGGGTGGCGAAGCTGATCCCGACCGTCCCCGGGACCACCCTGGACAACTCCCTGGTGAGCATCGCCGAGCTCAAGCAGATGTACGAGATGGACGAGCGCGCGAAGAAGCTCGTCGACACGGCGAAGAGCGTCGAGGGCCTGTACCGGCACACCTCCATCCACGCGGCCGGCGTGGTGATCACCAAGGAGCCGGTCACCGA
>CAYQDT010000650.1:0-3335 GCA_964416225.1 uncultured bacterium | reverse complement strand
TGCGCTTCATTCAATGCACCCACAGCTACAAGTGGGACCAGCACGGCGACCTCCGGAACGGCCACAGCAAGAACGCGAAGGAAGTCGACCAGCCGATCGCGGCGCTCCTCAAGGACCTCAAGGCACACGGGCTGCTGGAAGACACCCTCGTCTGGTGGGGCGGCGAGTTCGGCCGGACGCCGACGGCCCAGGGGACGGACGGCCGCGACCACAATCCGCATGCCTTCTCCATGTGGCTGGCGGGCGGAGGTGTGAAGGGCGGCATCACGTACGGCGCCACGGATGACTGGGGCTACTACGCCGTGGAAAACAAGGTCCACATGCATGACCTGCACGCCACGCTCCTCCACCTCCTCGGCCTGGAGCACACCCGTCTCACCTACCGCTACGCCGGCCGGGACTTCCGCCTGACGGACGTCTCCGGCAATGTGGTGAAGGAGATCCTCGCCTGATCTCCGGCCGCCCCGCTGGCGGGCCCGCCGCGCCGCGCTTCGGGTGCCCCGGGTCCGCCCGGGGCGCTCGCCATGGGGGCCGCAGGCGCGAAGAGGGCGTGCGCCCGCCGGTCGTCCGGATGGGCCACGAGCGGCTGCGCGGCGGTTGAGAGAGGCATCGTCAGGATCGTTGGCCAACTTTCCTGGAGGGATACCACCCCGAAGGAGATTCTCTGGTCATGCCACTGCTTGGTCGAACCACCACTCTGCTGCTCGCCGCCTGCGCGGCGCTGCTGCCCTCCCTGGCCCACGCCCAGGTCCCGGACGACCTGGACGCCCGCAAAGATTATCAGGCCTTCCGCTCCTCGAGCTCGGACCCTACCGGCAAGAATGCCGATTTCCGGCCCATCGCGCCGGGGGAGACGCTGACCATCGCCGACGTCAAGGGCAGCGGTCGCGTCACCCATTTCTGGTGCACCATCGCCTCTCCGTCCCCGGACCACCTGCGCGAGCTGGTGCTGCGGTGCACCTGGGATGACGCCTCGCGCCCCGCGGTGGAGTGCCCCATCGGCGATTTCTTCGCCCAGGGACCCGGCAAGTACGTGGAGTATTCCAGCGCGCCCGTTTCCGTCGGCGGCCGCATGGCGCTCAACTGCTACTGGCCGATGCCGTTCCGAAAGCACGCGGTCATTACCGTGACGAACGAGGGCGACCGCCGCGTCAACTCGTTCTACTACAACATCGACTACCGCCTGGAGCGCCGCCGGAAAGAGCCGGTCAACTACTTCCACACCCAGTACCGCAACTACTTCCCGGCGCCGGTGGGGCAGGACCTCACCATCTGCGACGTGAAGGGCAGCGGCCACTTCGTCGGGACGGTGGTCACCGTGCTCGCGAACTCGGACGGCTGGTGGGGCGAGGGCGATGACAACTGGTTCATCGACGGCGCCGAGAAGCCGCAGATCAGCGGGACCGGCTCCGAGGACTACTTCTGCGGCGCCTGGGACTTCCAGCACGCGTTCCAGACCCCCTTCTTCGGCGTGACGTATTACGACAACGCGGAGAAGGGCGGGGAGAAGCGCGGCATTCAGAACACGGTGTACCGCTGGCATATCCAGGACCCGGTTCCATTCACCAAGTCGCTGCTGTTCACGCTGGAGCATGGCCGCCAGGGGTATGACCGGGACCGGAAGCCGTTCACCAACCACTACACCACCCTGGGCCTCTACTACGTGGACCACGCCGAAGGCGACGGCCCGGCGATCAACCCGTATCGCCAGCGGGTTCCCACGCTGATCCCGCTGCCGGTGGCGCAGTCCTCCGCCCGGTAATCTTCGGCGAAGATACGTACCGCGGGACCGGGTGGGAGAGCATCCTTCAACCCGGTCCCGCCGTTTCTCCGGATAGAGCCGCGTCAGGCGGCCCGGACCTGCCCCTGGAGGATAAACCCGCGCGTGAGCAGGAGGTCGCGCGGATACGCCGCCAAGCGCCTTGCCAGTTCTTCCGTGAGGTATTGCTTCGCTTCCGGCTGGTACTCCGGATCCTGCCCCACGATCCGGTGATCGCGGTCGTGCGGCAGCAGCCGGAGGTTCTCGAAGCACGGCTGGAAGGCTTCACGCACCGCGTCCGGCGTGACGCGGTTCAGTCCCGGTAGCGAGTGCCCTCCCAGCAGGTGCCCCCATGGGCGCCGGCGGCTCTCGTCCGATCCCAGGACATGCCCCGACCAGGCGTAAAAGTTGTGCCACTCCAGGTCGATGATGCCTCCTGGCGCTAGCAGGCGGGACATCTCCCGCGAGAACGGCTCCAGCGGCAGCGGAAGCTCCTGCAGCACCGCGTTGGAGATGATCGCGTCGAACGATGCGTCCGGGAGCGGAATGCGGCGGCCGTCATACTTCACAACCCGGAAGCTGGGGTGCCGGACCGGCCGCCCGGTCCGGCGCTCCAGGTGCTGGAAAAACCGGCGGGCGCGCCAATGGTCCAGGATCGTGTCCAGGAGACGGCCCGGCCCCCGGAGCGCGCCGGAGCCGGTCAGCGTGCGGACAATCCCGTCCTGGAACGTGGGCGAGACCTCCAGCCCTACCACCTCGCGCACTTCCGGTCCGAGAAGCACCAGCAGGGGATAGGTGTACCCGCAGCCGAAATCGAGCACGCGCAGCTCTCGGAGCGGTCGCGGCGCCTGCGCCTCCAGCCGGGCCCGCAGGGTGGCATAAACCCGGTCGACGTGCATGTCCACCTCCGACGCGGCGATCTTATCCAACGCGCGGGCTTTCTGCGCAAGCAACCTTATCTTCTGCAGGGCGGTAAGCATGGGTCCTCCTGGGGGTGCCGGTCGCCTGGCGTTCCCTGTCCCAACCGGTGCTCGGAAGGTCGGAGCGCGATCGGCATTCACATGCAAGATTACCTGCAATGATAGGACCTAACCGGAAAAATCTGATCCCCTGCTGCAGTCTACGTAACGCCGCCGCGGAACGCAGGCCCACCGTGATCAGGACCGAGTGCGACTTCGGAACGAACTGCCGCCGGGCGCCGCCGCGCATCCGGGTCCGCGGGGCAGTGGGGGTCTACGCTCTGCGGCCGGCGGTCCGGTCCTCCGGCAAAGGGACGCCGGGGAGCCGTCCACCCCGTCTGCTATAACTTGGGTGGCACCCAACAAAGGAGCAGAAGGGAGCAGCGATGAGCACCTATCCCCGATTCGCACCGGTTCGGCAGCGGCTACACTCGGCTCCGCTGCCGGACGTTTCAGCCGCGGCACGCCAGGCCGTCGATGCGGCGGTCTCGGGCGCACCGGAGCTGCGCGGCACCTTATGGCCATTTTCTGCTCGACAAAAGGCGGGCGGCACGCGGGTATCGGCACTCTTTTACGCTTGGCACCACAACAGAAGCTAATGCGCACCTGCCGTCACA
>CAYQDT010000649.1:0-3338 GCA_964416225.1 uncultured bacterium | reverse complement strand
GGTCCCCATGGCGGCCGGCGACGTGCTCTTCTTCCACGGTTCGCTCGTGCACGGCAGCTACCCGAACCGCAGCGTGGACCGGTTCCGGCGCGCGCTCATCGGTCACTACGTGGCCGGGGAGGCGGAGGCCGTGGCACGCTTCTACCATCCCGTCCTGCGGATGGACGGAAGCCCGGTGGAACTGGGCGTGAGCCAGGGCGGCGGCCCGTGCGGCGTCTGGACCGGCTGGGATGGGCAGCCCGAGGTGGAATGGGTGCCTTCGGCATAGCCGGAGACTCCCCGCAGGAAGCCTGCAGTTCCGGAGCCGGGTCCGCCGGATCGCCTGGGCTTGTGCGCGGCCTGCAAATCGATCCGGACCCTCTCGGAGGCCGCCGGGACCGTAGGATGCGTGATCGCCCGCACCCGACAGCTGCCGATGGACGCGCTGATCCCGTGGGTCCGGGGAATACCACCGGGCGGGGCGTGGTCCTGCACCCGCTCGGCGCGGCGGCAAGGGCGGCGCAGCGCGCCGACGGGCCGCTGTGACGGAGTTCCGAAGAACACGCATTGCAACGGCCGCGTTCTTCCTGTCGAACCACACCGGCGCGGGCTGCCCCGGCCGGTCACTCGGCGGTCAGGGCAATCAGGAATGGCGCCGACTCGGATTTCCTAGAGACATAATCGATCGACCATACTTCCAGACCCGGCAGCGGGTTTCCCCGAGTGGTTTTGAAGAGCCGCACACGGTTTTCCGCCGCAGGCGGGAGCGAGACGACCCCCATCCACACTCAATTGCCGCTTGGCTTCCGGTCGGACCCCAGATACCAATCTCGCAGGTCGGCGCCATAGATGAGGGGCACCTCGGTACTTATCCCATTCCTGAAGTGGAAGATCAGCGTGGCGACAACGGTACCGTCGGCAGACGGATAGGACGCTGCGTGGAGCAGATGGAGCCGGTGCAGCTTCTGCCGCACTGGGATGCCCATCACCTGATCCGGAAACTGCCCCGGCCTTAGCCACAGTCCGGACAACTGGATCAAGCCGCGCACGTCGAAGAGGGTGCCGCCGAACTGCTTCAGCCCGCGGGGTAACGCGTTCAGGTTGTAGGCCGCAGGACCCTGCCAGCCCTCCGTAAGCGCGCCGTTATAGAAGCGCGTGAGGTCGATTTGCCGCCGGGTGCTCCGCGGGGAGCGGACCTCGATCACCCGTGCCAATCGGGTACGGTAGGGCTCAAAGAACGGTCCGGCGTTACGAATCGCTTCGTTCAGCTTCTCCCGCGCCGTCGGATCTTGCGGATCGTTCTCGAGATACCGGAGATGGAAGTACATCGCACTCCAATCGCTCTGCTCTTCGGACAGGTCGGCGAGCAGCCGGTGCCATCTCCGGATCTCCTCCGGTTTAGCCGCTCCGCGGGCGCCCGGATCGACGGCTAACCGCTTCCAGAGGCGGGCCAACTCCTCCCGGTCCAGTGGGAGCGGCGTTCCCGCGGCGTCCACCTGCTGGCCGGACAGCAGCGCCGCCAGTTCCAGATTGGTGCGGCCGGGGTTCGGGCGCCCCAGCAGGTCCCACTCCTGCAGGCCTTCGCTGCCGATGGTGTAGAAGCGCAGCCCGTCCGGATCGAAGAGCGCCTGGCGAAGATCCGGCACGCGCACGGGCGGGGTTACCGCCATCCCGCTCCACGCATCCCATACGCGCGCGGAGTGGTCCGCGCACACGGTCAGGATCATCCGGCCGTCGGGGTTGAAATGCACCTCCTTTACCGAGTGACGGTGATGCATCGCCGGGGTGAGCGGGCTGCCAGTCGCCGCATCCCAGACGCGGGCTGTGCCGTTCTCGCTGGCTGTCGCAACTCGCCGCCCATCGGGGCTGAAGGTAGCCCAGGCGACGCTGTCCCCGTGCATCATCACCGGCGTCAAGGGCTGCCCGGTACGGGCGCTCCAGACGCGCGCGCCCAGTGCGGCACGGCTCGAGGCGGAGCAGGCGGTGACCACCCGCCCTCCGTCCGGGCTGAACTCTCCATGACTTACCCGGTTTGGGTGGCGCATCGGCGGGGTGAGGGCTTGCCCGGAGCGGGCATCCCAAATCCGCGCCGTCCGATCTTCGCTGCACGTCAGCAGCCTCCGGCTATCCGGGCTGAACGCAGCATACCGGACGGCTGCACCGTGCCCCAGCAGCGTTGTCAGCGGTTGACCGGTGAGCGCGTCCCAAACGCAGGTCGAGCCCTGCGTGCCGGCGGGCGCGGCGGACTCCGGCACGCCCGGGTCAGCGAGCCGGCTCGTGGAGGTAACGAGCAGCCGCCCATCGGGGCTGAATGCAGGGGCCTGGCTCATCGCGTCCGTCGGGAGGTGCCGGCTGACCAGTCTGCCCGTAGCGACGTTCCAGACCCCAAGCTCCGTCCTCATCGCCCTGGTCTGGGATGACGGGCCGCCCGATTTGATCGGCGGCTGGAATACCACCGCCACGTGAGAGCCGTCAGGAGACAGCGCCGGCCACCGCGGATTGGCGAGCGCGATTTCCGGCCCGACTCTCTGACCGGTGCCCACCGAAAGAACCTGCACGCGGTCCCAGCGCGTCGCGGCATTGAAGGTATCCGCGGCTGGCCGGATTACCGCAATGCGGCTGCAGTCCCGGTTGAAGGCGGTACCCGGGAAATCGCCACGGACACGCGGCACCTCCCGGAAGTCGGGAAGGTCCCAGACCCGGAGGGTGCGGTCGTCGTCGGCGGTGACGATCTGACGGGCGTCGGGGGTGAACGCGGCGTAGGACACGGTGCCGTTGCAGCGGAGAAGCAGCGAGGTCGCCTCACCGGTCTGCACATCCCATACCCGCGCACCATCCAGCCCGCCGGTAATGAGGCGCCGGCCGTCTGGGCTGAAGGAGACGTTGAGACACTGCCGCCCCGGGTGAATCGGCGATCCCTGGGGCTCGCCCAACGCGGCGCTCCAGACGCGCACCGTCAGGTCATCCAGATAGGAGCAGAAGTACCGGCTGTCCGGGCTGAATTCAACCGCCCCGAGCTGCTGAATGGCGGCGGTTCGGCTGGTGGAGATCGCGCGGCCGATTCCGGCGTCCCAGAGGGTCAGGATGCCCTCGTCGAAAATCGTGACGACCCGCTCTCCATCGGGACTGAGCGTACAGGCCTCGATCGGGCGAGAAACACCCAGGAGCGGGATGCTTGCCCGGCCCGAAACGGTGTCCCACAGCTGGACGGTTCCGTTCGAGCGAAGGACAAGAAGGCGCCTGCCGGTACGATCCATCGACCAGCTCTTGGGTTTCTGCTCCTCCTGCATCGCCGGCCCCAGCGGCTTGCCGGTGAGGGAATCCCACCGCCGCACCACCCACTTGGTGTCCAAGGTCAT
>CAYQDT010000648.1:0-3344 GCA_964416225.1 uncultured bacterium | reverse complement strand
GAAGCGGCTGCTGCCGGGTGGGCGGGACCTCCCTCCCGTGGTCGCACTGCCGGAGCCGGTGAAAAACAATCCCGGAATTGTAGTGGCGGGTCAAGGCGCTGGATTCTTGCCGCCGGAAGACGAGCCGTTCCTCCTGGCGTGCGACCCGTCCGCTGCCCGCTTCCAGGTTTCGGGCCTCTCCCCGCTTGCGGAGCTGCCGCCGCTTCGGCTCTCCCGGCGCCGCAGGCTCCTGACGCAGGTCGACGCGACCCTCCACGCGGCGCAGGACGGCGCCGTCTTCGCCCGCGCGGATGGGATCACCCGGCAGGCGTTCGATCTGCTCACGGGCGAGCGGGCGCGGCGGGCATTCGCGCTGGATGAGGAGCCGGCGGCGCTCCGGGAGCGGTATGGGCGCCACAAGTGGGGCCAGTCCTGCCTGCTGGCCCGGCGGCTCGTTGAAGCGGGAGTCCGGCTGGTCCAGGTCAACTGGCCGCGCGAGCCCGGGGACCTCTCCATCGGGAATCCCTGCTGGGACACCCACTCGGACCATGAGCGCCGTCTTAAAGAGCATCTCATGCCGCCGATGGACCAGGGCTGCGCGGCGCTGCTGGAGGATCTCCGCGAGCGCGGCTTGCTGGAGGAGACGCTGGTCGTCTGGATGGGTGAGTTCGGGCGCTCGCCCCGCTTCAACCCGCAGGGGGGACGGGACCATTGGGGCTCCGTCTTTTCCATGATGCTGGCCGGCGGCGGAATCCGCGGGGGGACGGTCTACGGCGAGTCGGACCGGATCGGGGCCTTTCCGGTGACGGATCGAGTAGGCCCGGAGGCGATCCACGCCGCCATTCACCACTGCCTCGGCATTCCGGCCTCGGCGCAGATCGCGGACCCGTTCGGCCGCCCCCTCCCCGCCTGTGAGGGCGAGCCCATCCGGGCGGTTCTCGCGGAGAGGTGATCGCCGCGTTCAGTAGACCGCAACCTGGCTGCCCGCCGGGCCCTTCGACACCTCGATACGGGTGGGGAATTGGTCCTTCAACTCGTCGATGTGGGTGATGATCAGGATGCGGGCGAAGTCCTGCTGGATGGCGTGGATCGCCTCGACGATCCGGTCCCGGCCCTCTCCGTCCTGGGAGCCGAAGCCCTCGTCGATCACCAGCGTCTCCAGGCGAGCTCCGGCCCGGCGGGCCAGCAGCTTGGAGAGCGCAATCCGGATGGCGAAGTTCACGCGGAAGGCCTCTCCGCCGCTGTAAAGCTCGTACCGGCGGGCGCCCATCCCGTCACTGATCTCGATCTCCAGGGTCTCCGCCTGCCCGCCGCTCTTCAGCTCCCGCTGCGTCTTGAGCTGCACGTGGAGCTGGCCGTCGGACATCCGGGCCAGGAGGGCGTTCGCTTCCGCCTCGATCTCGGGCAGGGCGTTTTCAATGATGAGCGCCTGAATGCCGTTCCGGCCGAACGCCTTCGCCAGCTCCTCGAACGCGGCGGCGTCGTGCGCGGCGCGATCCCGGTCGTGACGCAGCTCCGTGATCTGGCCGGACAGCTCCTCGCACCGCTGCAGCGCTTCCTGCGCCGCCCCGAGCTGGCGCGCCAGGCCGGCCTCGGCCGCTTCCGCCTGTCCGACCCGAACTTCGCGGGCGCGCGTGTCGCGCTCCACGTCCGGAAGCTTTTTCAGTGCGCCGTCCAGCTCCGCCCGCCGCGCGCGGTCTTCCGCCAGCCCTTCTTCCCGCGCCCGCAGCGTGCTCTCCAGCACCGCCAACTGCTCCTGCTCACCGGGGAGCGCCGCCTCCGCGGCTTCCAATGCGTGCAGGTCCCGCTCCGCTGCGGCAAGCTGGCCCAGGCGCGCCGTCAACTGGCCGTACCGCTTCTCGTCGAAGCTCAGCGCCTGGATCGAGGCGTCGAGCTCGGCCAGGCGGGCGCGCGTCTCGGGGGCAAACCGGTTGGTCTGGAGCTCGGACTCCAGCGCCAGGGCCGCTTCCAGGTCGGCTGGATAGACCTTTGCCGCTTCTTCCGCGGCGAGGTGCGTCTGCCGGACCTGCGCGAGGCGGTCTCGGATGGCCGGAGCGGTCCGGAGCTTACCGTCCAGCTCCTTGATGCGGCGCGCCGTTTCCGCCTGGGCGCGGCCGGCCTCCGCGCCGGCCTGGATGGCCGCGCCCTGCGCCTGCTTCAGCTCGTCCTTTTCGGTCCGGAGCTTCCAGCCCAGCTCCCGGCGCTTGTCGTCCGTGAGGTCCCCCTCGCAGAGCGGGCAGAGGGCCCGCGCGCCCTTGAGCAGGTTGAACCGCTCGTCCGCCTTACGCAGCTCGTCCGCGCAGCGGCGCTCCTCCGCCTGGGCGGCTGCCAGAGCGGTCGCCAGCTCCGTGAGGCGGCCGCGAAGGGTCTCGCGCTCCTCAGTGAGGCGGTCGAAGGCGGCCGTCTGCGCGTCCAGGTCCGCCAGCTCCTGTGCGAGGAGCGGAAACTGCTCCGCGCGGGCTTTCAGCTCCCGCACCTGCTGGCGGGAGAGCTCCAGCTTCATCTCCAGCGCGTGGCGTGCCTCGTGGAGGGAGCGCTCCAGCTCGGAGCGCTCCCGCTCCAGGCTCCGCAGCGACTGGGCGCGCCGGTTCAGCTCCTCCTGCTCGGTCCGGAGCTGTTCGAGCTCGGCCGCCCGGGCACGGGTTGCTTCGGCCTGGCTCACCCGCGCGCGGTACTCCTCAACCCGCCGGGTGGCCGTGGCCAGCTGGCCGCGCAGCGCCGTCAGCTCACCTTCCGCTCCGGCCAGGCGGCGGATCAGGTCGTCCCGCTGCGCGCGGACCCCATCCAGGCGGGTCTTTTCCACCAGGATCTCGTTCAGCGCCGCGCGGGCCTCGGTCACGGCGGCGGCGGCCTTCCCGTGCTCGGCGGTGAGGCTCTCCACTCCCATTTGCAGCTCCGGGAGGCGGGCGAAGTCCCGCTCCTTCTGGGCAAGCTGCGCCTCCAGCGCGTTGGCCTGCACCTGCGCCTCGCCGCGCCGGCTCCGCGCCCCCTCGGCGAGCTGATCGTAGACGGAGAGGCTGAGGATCTCGCCGAGGATCCGCTTGCGGTCGCCGGCCGTCTTGCGGGCGAACTCGTCCGCGCGCCCCTGCAGGATGAACGCGGAGTTGATGAACGTCTCATAGTCCATCCGCAGCACGTTGTTGATCCGCTCCTGCGTGCCCCGGACCCCCTGCCCCGTCAGCGCGCGCCAGTCGCCGCTCTCCTCGCGAACCTGGAACTGGAGGTCGCTCTGGCCGGCCCGGCCGCGCGCCCACTTGCGCACCACCCGGTAGCGCTGCCCGTCCAGCTCGAACTCGAAGTCGACCCACATGTTCGGCTGCTGGAGCCGCACGAGGTCCGCCGCGGAGTTGGAGCGCGCCTGGCCC
>CAYQDT010000647.1:0-3346 GCA_964416225.1 uncultured bacterium | reverse complement strand
AGCTGGTACGCGCGGGAGTTGAGGATCAGGCGCATCCCGTGCTTCAGGTCGTAGCCGTGGGAGCTGATCTCCCGCGCCAGGCCGTCCAGCAACTCCGGGTAGGAGGCCGGGTTGGTGACCCGCATGTCGTCCACCGGGTCCACCAGCCCGCGCCCGAAGAAGTGCGCCCAGAGCCGGTTCGCCAGCGCCCGACCGAAATACGGGTTCTCCGGCCGGGTCAGCCACTCCGCGAGCTGCTCCCGCGGGTCCGTCTCCACCGCCGGCTCGAACGGGGCCGCGCCGAGCGGGGTCGGCTTGAGGCTCTTCCCGGTGCGCGGGTTCTGCGCGATCTCCGGACGGTCCGACAACCCCACCCACTCCTGGTTCCGCACCTGGAGCCGCTGGAAGAAGCTGGCCATCCCCCAGTAGTCATCCTGGCTCCACCGGTCGTACGGATGGTGATGGCACTGCGCGCACTGGATGCGCACCCCCATGAACACCTGGGTGAGCTGCACCATGTAGGTGGCGGTGGTGATGCCGGTGTTCCCCAGGCGGTGGTAGTAATCCGCCGGGCCGTGCTGGTGGGACGAGCCGAGCGCCGCGATGACGCTCGAGGCGAAGCGGTCGAACGGCATGTTCTCCGTGATCGCCTGGTGGACCCAGTTGTAGAACGGCTGGGTGAGCTTGTCCTCGTTGTCGTAGTACTGGCGCACCTGCAGGAGGTCGCCCCATTTCAGCGTCCACCAGTCCGCGTACGCGGCGCTTTCCAACAGCGCGTCGATCTTGCGGGCGCGCTTGTCAGGCGATGGGTCCGCGGTGAAGCGGCGGATCTCGTCCGGCGTGGGGAGCCGCCCCGTCACGTCCTCCGTCACCCGGCGCAGGAACTCCGTATCCGTGGTGAGGCGGGAGGGCTCGATGTTCAGCGTGCGGAGCTTCGGGAAGATGGCCTGGTCGATCAGGTTATCCGCCGGCACGACCGGGAGCGGCACCTTCGGCGCCGGCGCGGGCACCACCACCCGGGCGAGGTCCGCCATTCCCTGGTAGCGGACCATCACCGGCGCCTCGCCCCCGGCGCGCGCCACCGTGACGGTGCCGGCGTCATCCACCGACGCCATGGAGAGGTTGTTCGAGGTGTAGAGCGCCCGCGCGGTCACGTCCCGCCGGGAGCCGTCGCTGTAGCGGGCCGTGACGAGGAGCCGGTCCGTCCCACCCCGGCGCGCCAGCCGGCTGCGCGGCCAGACGCTGATGGCCTGCAGCCGGGGCGCCTCGGGGTCCCCAAACGGCGCTCCCTGCGCGATCCACTCCTGGAGGATGCGGAACTCCGGGCTCTCCACCGCCAGCCGCCGGCCGCCGCCGTGCGGCATGAGCGCGGCGGCCTTCCGCAGGAAGAGGCTGTTGCCGGGGTCCGACTTGCAGATCCGGCGCGCGCCGGCGTCCCGGGCCACGGCGGCCCAGTCCCCCTCGTCGTCCCAGCCCAGGAGGGAAAGCCGGAAGCCGTTCTGCCCGGCCGCCCGGCCGTGGCAGGCGCCCTGGTTGCAGCCCGCTTTCGTGAGGATCGGCTGGATATCCCGCGCGAACTGATAGGCGGGCACGGGAGCGGTGCCCCGGACCTCCACCGGCACGCGGACGGCGCGTCCCGCGAAGCGGACCAGCAGCACCGCCTTTCCGTCCCGCGCGGCGAGGAGGGCCGGCCCTTCCTGCAGGCGCCCCACCGGCGCGGAGAGCCGGAGCTGCGCCCGGCGGCTGACGTCCGTTTCGGAGCCGTCCGCGGCCACCGCGGTGACGGCCAGCGCCTGCTGCGCGTACCGGCCGTCCAGGCGCACCGCCGCGGGCGTCACGATCAGCCGCGCCGGAGCCGTGGCCCGGGCAGCCGCTCCGGCAGGCAGCCGGGCAGCATGCCCCGGAGCCGCCGCGAGGCCGCACAGTAGCGCGGAAAGGGCGTGCGCAGGACGAATGCCGGGACGAAGGCTCACGGGTCGGTTACCTCGTCAGCGCCGGGGCTCCAGACCGCGAGGCGATCCCGGGCGAACAATGGGTGATGGGATACCGCAACGCATTCGAGGTTGCGGCCGTTCGCCCGATCCCGGAGCAGGTCAACAAAATCCCTAGGACGGACCTTCGCCCGGGCGCCAGGAAGTGCCCGGAACCGAGAGACCGAGAGAAGGCTCGGGAGCATCACCCGGAGGATCGCGACGCAAGCGCACCTGGAGTGAGCAGTGCGGGGGTGAGGGCAGGGGGTGCGATACGGGGTGAGAAACCAGGACCTCCGGCCGCGAGGACCCGCCGCCCCGCCTCCTCCCTCTCTCGGTGCGCTCCGTGATGAAAATCTCCCGCGCGATCCGCCGAAGCATTGCCCACGCCGGTGCGACTGCCGCGTCTCCTTCGCCAGAAACTTTTTCCGCGGGACGTCGAATCCGGGCCATGGCCAGCGACTATCGAGTGAGCGGCGCGGCGATCATGCCGTCGCCCGGCAACCAACCCAGGAGAGTATCGATGTCGGACGCCCCCATCACCCTGACCCCGCACCTCTGCTGCCGCAACGCGCTGGGAGCCGTCGAATTCTACAAGAAGGCGTTCGGCGCCGAGGTGCAGACCCTCCTCACGCACAACGGCGGCCTCATGCACGGCGCGCTCAGCATCGGCGGCAACCAGCTCATGATCGGCGAGGAGTGCCTGGAGTTCGGCGGGGCCAGCCCCCAGGCGCTCGGCGGCAGCCCGGTGACCCTCCACCTCCAGGTGCCGAACTGCGACGAGTTCTTCGAGCGAGCCGTCGACGCCGGCTGCGAAGCCCGGATGGCACCCACGGAGATGTTCTGGGGCGCCCGCTATGGCGTGGTGGTGGATCCCTACGGGCACAAGTGGTCCATCGCCACCACGACGAAGGTCCTCACGGACGCCGAGATCCAGGAAGCCGCCGCCAAGTTCGCCTGCGCCGGCTCCTGATCCGGAGCGAAGGCAGCCGGAGGGCGACGTGGGGTGTAAGCCGAATCGAGGGTCCGCGGCGCACCCCACGAGCCCGGGCCTTCTCCGCCGCTGTCGGCAGCCCGGTCGACGAGTGCCGACGGCGACGGAACGCCCACGGCCGCGCTCAAACCGCCGCGTCCACGAGCACCCGCAGCGCGCCGGGCTGTACCCGGATGGTTTGCGGCGTGGCGCCGACCAGCTTTTCGTCGCAGTGGACGTTGCGCGGTTTCCGGGAGCGGAGGATGATTTCCCGGCCGCGGAGCACCCGGACCTTCGGCAGCCCCAGGTGCATCTGCGCCCGGATGGCACGCAGGTAGGGCAGCAACTCGCGGCGCCGCAGGTCGGCAAGCACCACCACATCCAGCAGCCCGTCATCCAGACGCGCTTCCGGGGCAATGGGCGC
>CAYQDT010000646.1:1476-3346 GCA_964416225.1 uncultured bacterium | reverse complement strand
GCGCTCACCCCGGAGGCGTTCCTGCGCCTCAACGGCGCCATCCGGGAATTCCGGACGCCGCGCTGGAGCTGGTGAAGGAGTTTGACCGGCCCGCCTGCTCCATCATCAAGCACACCAACCCCTGCGGCTGCGGCGTCGCGGATACGATCGCGGACGCCTATCGCCTCGCGCGGGACGGCGAGCTGCCTCCGTTCAACCCGCCGGGCTCCCGCTTCGGAGGCATCATCGCATGCAATCGGCCGATCGACGCGGAGACGGCCCACGAGATTGTCGCGCCCAAGAGCTACTATGAGTGCATCATCGCCCCCGGGTTCGCGCCGGAAGCGCTGGAGTTGTTCCGGACCCGGAAGATCTGGGGCGAGAACGTGCGGCTGCTCGAGATCGACACGCTTCCGGCGTATGCCACGCTGGCGGCCGGTGCCGAGGGCCTTGCCGGTCTCGACCTGAAACGAGTGGTGGGCGGCCTCCTCGTTCAGCAGCGGGACCTCCGCGACCAGACCGCGGAGGGTCTCCAGGTGGTGACCCAGCGGAAGCCAACGCCGGAGGAGGTCGCGGACCTGCTCTTTGCGTGGAAGCTTGTGCGGCACGTGAAATCGAATGCGGTCATCCTCGCCAAAGCGGGACAGCTGGTCGGTCTCGGCGCCGGGCAGGTGAACCGGGCGCAGTCGAGTGAGCTGGCGGTGAAGATGGCGGGGTACCGGGCGGAGGGCGCCGCCTGTGCCAGCGACGCCTACTTCCCGATGCCGGACGGGCCCGAGGCCCTCGCGCAGGCCGGGGTCAAGGCGATCATCCAGCCCGGCGGCTCGAAGAAGGATGACGAGGCGATTGCCGTTTGCGACCGGTACGGCGTCACGATGGTCTTTACCGGGGCCCGCCACTTCCGCCATTGATGCCCTCCGCGGCGGTGGGTCCGGGTAGCTTTCACCCCGGCGACCGTCGGCTGCTTCTCGCTCCGGACCGGCCGCCTCGCCGTCGCAGGGGCGGCCGGTCGGGGCGGTCCGGGGCCGACGCCCCTATTTCTGCGGCCGGACGTGAACGAGATCTCCGCGGCTGCCGGAGCTCACCGGCCCTTTGATCGACCGTCCTCCGTCGTCCACGCCGTCCGGTCCGACGCTGTAGACGAGCGGCCGTCCCTGCTTCAACCGGTAGGTGATGGAGCGGGGAGCAAACGGATCGCGCGGAATGCGCGGCAGGTAACCCGGAACGAGCGCCTGGATCGATCGGGGCGGCGCTCCATGCTCCAGCGTGAACGCCCGGACGGCGAGGCGCACTTCCATCACGCGCAGGAGCGCACTCGCCCGCGCCCCGCCGGCCGCTACCTCAGCATAGGTGGGGGCCATCACCCGGCTGAAGGAATCCTTCGGCAGCGGAGGCGGTGCGGGATGCCGGTAATAGGGCTGACGCGCGTTCCGGATGAGCGCCTCCATGTACGCGCGGTAGTGGTTCAGGATTGTCCACTTGGGCGTGAGGTAGAGCTCGACGCCCTGCCAGACTTCCTGGGGCGAGGCCCCGCTCGATCCGCTCGTCCCGGCGAGGAGGGCTGCGTAATCGTGCGGGGCGTGCAGCTTGCGAAATTGCTCCGCCGCTCCCACGAGGCTGAACTCTTGCTCGGACGAGAGCATGTCCGCCAGGGTGGGGGAGTGCTCGTCAAGCCTGACAAGCTCCCGCGCGGCGTAGCGGGCCGCGCCCGCATCCAGGTGCGAGATCGTCGTTTCCAGGCGGGACAGACCGATGCCTTGAATGGCAATCCCCACCAGCCAGTGAATCAGGACGCCGCCGCGCGGCACGTCCGTTCCAATTCGAATGCACTCGATGCAATCCCGGGCGGCGTCGTGCGGCCGGTGCTCGCGCACCGCGAGGAGGCCCTCGG
>CAYQDT010000646.1:0-1466 GCA_964416225.1 uncultured bacterium | reverse complement strand
GGCGGTGGTCCTCAGTGGGCGACTCTATGTAATCGGCGGAGAGGACCCGAGCGGCGCTCCGGAAGCACGCCATCTCCGGGAACAGCGCGCTGAATCCATAGCGCGGAGGGTTCAGGTATTCGTGCGCGAACCCCTCCCGCAGGCGCGCGAGCCCCGCGCGATTGTCCTTGGCGGACTGCCGGAGCACCGCGCTGGTCGGCTCGGCAGGTCCCGGGGGAGTCAGGTCGCTGGGCTCCCGAAGCAGCAGTGCCCCCGCGGCGTAATCGTCGAACGCGTTCGGATTGGGGAGCGGCACGGGCCGCGGCGCATACGCCGGCACCGCGTTCACCATTCGGAGATAGGCCCCCAGGGTCACGAAGAGCAACCCGAGGAAAGCGATCACCGACCCCGCAATCCAGAGGTGAGGCTTACCCTTCATGGAAGACCTCCCGGCGACGCGGGCACATCGGGTTCGATTGGAGCCGGCCGCGCGGAGGAAGCAATGGCCGGAACGCTCCGTGCTTTCGGCAAGGGGCAGGGCCGGCCGGGTCGCCGTCCCGGCCCGTCTCGGGCGTGACTGCGCCCACTCCACGGCTTACCTGTATAACGCCGCCGCCCGGGCACGGTTGCGCAAATCCGCAAATTTCGCGCGCGGCGCCCGCGTAACCTTCCGCCTTACCCCGGCATCTGATCCATGTCACCGCACACGGGACCAGGCGAAAGGTGTCCATCAGCATGCCCCTGGGCCAGAGCGCGGAGACGGCCGACCGGCACCGGAATCCCGCCGCCGTGGCTGCTCCGGACTCAGACCTGCAGTTAATCTCCCTCTTCCGCGCGGGCGACGAAGACGCGTTCGACCGGCTCTACCTGCGGCACCAGGACTTCGTTTACAACGTCTGCCTGGGAATTCTGGCGAGTCCGGAAGACGCGCGCGACTGCGCGCAGGAGACGTTCCTGCGCGTCTACCGCAAGGTGGGCGAATTTCGGGCGCAGGCCGCGTTTTCCACCTGGCTCTACCGGGTGACCGTAAACGTCTGCGTGGGGCATCTCCGCAAGCGCCCCCGGAGCTCGGCTCATTCACTGGAGGACGAGAACGTGCGCGAGATCGCGGATGACTCCCCGGAAGTGTGGAGCGGCCTGGAGCGCCAGGCGGACGAGAAGCTGGTCCGCGAGGTCGTGGCGGAGCTGCAGGAGGATTATCGGGTTGTGATCGTGCTGCGCTACTTCCAGGACCTTTCCTATGAAGAGATGGTTCAGGTGCTTGGCTACTCCCTGGCACAGGTAAAAGTCAAGCTGCACCGCGCCCGCAAGGCGTTCGCGAAGCGGTGGGCCGCACGGGTAGAAGGTTCCTGGGAAGGAGCGATCGGGCTTCGATGAAATGCCGCCAGGCCGAAGAATGGATGGACGCGGCGCTGGACGTCGCACTGGCCGGAGGCGCCGAGCACGCCGGTGAGGCCGCCGTCGCGCTGCCGCACGGCTGGCACGGG
>CAYQDT010000645.1:0-3349 GCA_964416225.1 uncultured bacterium | reverse complement strand
GAGCGTCCGCTCCTGCTCCAGGCTGGCGACGGCGCGTGCCTGGACGGAGCGGCGGGTCACGCGGGGCGGAGCCGCTTGCGGCGAGACGGCCGGAGCCATCGGCGGCTGCAGCCGCTGGACCACACTCTCCAGCGCGACATAGTCCCGTCCGAGCAGGCGCGCGAGGTACTTGGCCCAGGCGACCACCGGCGCCTGCGCCCCCCACGCTTCACGAGCGGAGGTGATCGCGGACACCAGAAGGTCCTCCACCGGAGTGTCCACCGCCTGGGTCAGCGGCCGGAGGAACGCGGGAGAACCGGTGATGTCTCGGACCTCCTCGGCGGCTGCGGCGCAAACAAAGCAGTGCAGGCGCGGCGGCGTCGGCGCGGTCCCGGAAATCCGCATGCCGTCGAGGCCGTAGCCGACGAGCCGCGCGCGAAACGTCGTGCGGAAGAGGGTGGTCAGGTGCGGCTTGCGCTGCTCGAGCTCACCCGGGGGAAGCCGGTGCGCCTGAACCACCCGCGTGCCATCGAACGGCGCCGTAGCCACGTGAGTGACCACCCCGTAATGAGCCACTCCACTCCCCACGCAGTCCGCCCGGACGAAGCTGCCGAATCGCGGAGCGGCATACAGCGCGTGACACTCCACTTCCAGTAGCTGCGTGTCCGCAACGATCACTTCACCGTACACGGTTGGGGTCGACATCTTGTTTCTCGGCCGGATCTTTACTAAGCCAGCGGGCGGCGTTTGCTGAGGGCCTTGGCGGAAGTGGTGGGCTCGTGGATTCCCTGCCCGGCGAGGACCCGCTCGATGAGCACATAGAACGCATCGCGATCGGCCGCTCGCACCACGGCCGCTTCGTGTGCTTCCGAAAGGACCATCGGATACCCGCCCCCCGCCTCGCACTGGTCCCAGATGGCCGAGTGGAGGCGTTCGAGCAGCTCGGGCCGCTCCCACACCCAGCATGGTAGTTCGACGCGGGCGATCTCGCTCCCCGTATCCACGTAGAAAAAGCCGGCCGTGCTGCCGTCCGCGCTGATCTTTTTCCACGTTTCGGATTGCAGCTCAATGATCTCCGTGCGCGAGCCCGGCGGATGGCCGTGAAGCAGCTGGCGCGCCACGTCGAGATCCCGCAGCCCGGCGAGCTTCAGGTGGTGGGTCCCGGGGGCGGGCTCCGCCTGTGGGCGAAGAAACGTCTGGCTGCACTCCGCGCAGAGCCGGCCCTCCGCTTGAACATCGGGGCAGAGGGAGTAGCGGAGCAGCGTTACCCACTCGACGGCTCGGGAGCGGCTGATGAACCCCGCCAGCGGTGTGTCCGTCTCGCGTGCCTTCGCCAGCAGCGTCCGGAAGATCCGCATCACTTCATTCTTGTCTTCCGTGCTGCGGATCTCGTGGACCATCCGCCACTGCACCAGCGGACCATCCAGCAGGAGCACCGTGCGCCCGGCATCTCCCTCCTGCTCCAGGAGCTCCACGGCGAGCTGAAGCTCCGCCTTGAGCCGCTCCACCTCGAACTGCACGGGCTGCGCGCTCGCGGCGGCGAGTGCGTCCGCATCGGGCGGGGCATCTTCCCCCAGCAGCGCGGACCGGCGCGGCGGCTTGAGCGTCGGCCGGGAGTCCAGTCGGCATCGCGCCCGTCCGGCGGGAGCGCCGTAGCGGAAGACCGCACAGCCCGCGTTGACCACGTACCAAGGGGCAATGTGATGGTAGTCCGGCGCGACTTGCGAGCCGTCCGTTGCGATCACCGTGTAGTCCGGCGCGGGCGGCGGCGGCGTGACCTGGCCGAGGTCACCGTCGTGACGGGGAAGCGCCATGTTTTCGCCGGAGCGGACCACGGCCGCGCGCAGCCCCGGCAGCCCGCGGGCGATCTCCACCTGCTCGCGCGCCAGGCGGCGCCGGCTCGCTGTCTCCTCGGCGGTGCGGGCCACGCTGTCCGCCAGCCCATGCATCTCCCCTACCAGCGCTTCCAGGTCCAGCATCGACAGCTCTCTCCCGCGCGAGTTATACCCCAGGCGCCGGCCGCTGCGCAAACTTAACCGTCAAACAGGCAGGTAAAGCAGTGCGGGTGCCACCTCCTGGCCCAGGGATCAGGCTCGGCAGGCACCTCCGCGCCGAATCGGCGTACGGCAAAGCGGACGAGACCTCCGGGGCCTCGTCCGCTCGATTTGCTCCGGCCACACGCCCGGGAGGCTGCGTGTTACGCGTGCTCGTTCTGCTCGGGTGCAGGCCGGTCCCGCTCCTCGCCGGCCGCGGCGTCCGCCACCTCGGCCGCAGGTTCCGACGCCGCGGGAGACCCGGCGACGACGGTGGGCGGAGCGGCTGCTCCCTCCGCTTCGCGGTGGCCCGTCTCCTCCCCGGCGACCGCCGGATCCACGCTGCCGGTAGCGTCTTCCGTCGTCGTCGCCGCGGCGCTCGCTCCAGTACCCGGGAGCTCGACCGCCGGCTTCAGATCGATGTCCTCATCCACGGAAGCGAGGTTCTCCACCGCCGCCTCGTTTGGATCATGGAGCGGGTGCTCCGCCGTCTCCGCACCCGGGATCACGTCGTCGGACGGCTCGGCGTGCGCGTGGTTCAGGTGGGCCGGGATCTCGTCCGGGCGGGCGGGCGCGTCCTCGAGGCGTGCCTCCGCACTGCCGTCCGCCTCCCCGCTCTGGGGCTCGTCCTGCTTCAACTCCGCGAACAGGTGCCCGAAGAGGTCGCCGAGGGTCGTCCGCTCGCTCGATGCCTGGCGTCGGGCGCTCTTCTGGTACGTATCGACGACGGCGCGGTCTTTCTTCTGCTCCAACTTTCGGATGCTGAAGGTCACCCGGCGGTCCCGCGGCTGGACGTCCAGCACGAGCGCCTCGACCTCCTGGCCCACCTGCACGGCTTCCTCCGGCGTCGCGATCCGGCGCGGGGCCAGCTCGCTGATTGGGATGAAGCCCTCCAGGCCGCCGACCAGCTCGACGATGGCGCCCTGGGCGACGGTCTTGATGATCTTGACGGTGGTGGTGGTGCCGGGCTGATAGGTGCGGCGCACTTCCTCCCACGGGTCGGGCGTCAGGCGGCGCATCGACAGGGAGACCTTGCCGTGCTCCGGATCCACCCGCAGCACCTTGACATCGACCTTCTGCCCCACCTGAAGCACGTCCGCGGGCTTATCCACCCGCTGCCACGAAATTTCGCTCACGTGCAGGAAGCCGTCGATCCCGCCCACGTCGACGAAAGCGCCGATGTCGATCATCCGCCGGACGGTGCCGTTCCGGGTTTCGCCTTCCTGGATGCGGGTGATCGCGTTCCGCCGCTTCTCGGCCCGCTCCTCCTCCGCTACCACCTTGTTGGAAAGAATGACCGTCTGGCGGCGGCGGTCGATCTCCAGGACGCGCAGCTT
>CAYQDT010000644.1:0-3351 GCA_964416225.1 uncultured bacterium | reverse complement strand
TCCACGGTCACGCGCTCGACGAAGGCGTGGGTCCGCTCCATGTACTTCCCGTGCTCCCGGTAGTACTGCATGAACCGGCCCGTGTAGAGGAGCACCTCATCCTGCGTCCGGACCCGGCAAAGGAGGTCGCCGGCCCGCACCTTGCTTCCGGCCGCGCCCCCGACATAGATCTCCCAACCGTCATCCACGGCGACGAAGCCGATGTCCTTCACCGTCGACTCGGCGCAGTTCCGCGGGCAGCCGCTCGCAGCCAGCTTCACCTTGTGCGGGAACTCGATCCCCTGGTAGCGGCGCTCCACGGCAACCCCCAGCGCGGTAGAGTCTCCCACTCCGAAGCGGCAGAACTCGGTCCCCACGCAGGTCTTGCAGGTGCGGAACGCCTTGGTGTAGGCATGGCCGCTCGGCATCCCCAGCTCCCGCCAGATGGCCGGAAGGTCTTCCTTCTTCACGCCCAGGATGTCAATCCGCTGGCCGCCGGTGACCTTCACCATGCGGGCCTCGTACTTCTCCGCCACATCGGCGATCCGCCGCAGCTCGCCTGGGGAAGTCACACCGCCGAACATTCGCGGGATGACGGAGAAGGTGGCGTCCTTCTGGATGTTCGCGTGGACCCGGTCGTTGATGAAGCGGGCATCCCGCTCGTCTTCATACGCCTCGTGCCAGATCGACTTGAGGAGTGAGGCCAGGCCCGGCTTGCTGGCGGCGTCTTCCTCACCGCCCGCCAGCTCCCGGAACACCGCGCTCACGCTGCGGAGGCCGCGCTCCCGGATCTCCCGCACCAGCTCCGGCTTGGCATACGGCACGCCCGGCACGTACCATGTGTCCCGCGGGTCCGGAACGGCATGGCCGCCGTACGCCTCCACCAGGCTCTGGACCAGCGGCTTGCAGCCGCCGCAGCCGGTGCCTGCCTTCGTGCACGCGGCAATGGTGCTGAGCGAGCAGCGTCCATTGCCGATCGCGGTGAGAATCGCCGCCTTCGGCACCTGATGGCAGGAGCAGATCAGCGCCTCGTTAGGAATGTTCTTCACGTCCCCCTCGCCGCTCTCGGTGCTGGGGAAGAGGAGCTGGGCCCGCTGCGAGGGCAGCTCCGCGCCCCGGTTGAAGAGGTCCGTCAGGACCGCTCCATTCGCGGTGTCACCGAGGAGGCAGCCGGCCACGAGCTGGCCGTCCCGCACGATCAGCTTCTTATAGACCCCGGATGCCGCCTCCGCATACTGGACCACCTCGTCTCCGGGCTGGATGTCGCCGACGCGGCCCATCGAGAGGAGCTCCACCCCCATCACCTTCAGCTTCGTGGCCAGCTTGGAGCCGAGGTAGAGGGAATGGGGCGAGGTGCCGGTGAGCACGTCGGCGAGGACCTGGGCCTGCTCCCAGAGTGGGGCCACCAGCCCGTAGACGGTGCCCCGGTGCTGGGCGCACTCCCCCACCGCCCACACGGCGGGGTCGCTCGTGCGCATCTGGTCGTCCACCACGATGGCGCGCTCCACCTGCAGCCCGGCTTCCCGCGCGATCTCGGCATTGGGCCGGATCCCGCAGGAGATCACCACCATGTCCGCCGGCAGCACCTCGCCGTCGGCGAAGCGGAGGCCCGTCGCCCGGCCGTCGCCGGTGATGCAGGCGGTTTTCATCTCCAGCCGGACGGAGACCCCCATCGCCTCCATCGTCTTCCGCAGAATTGCGCCGCCCGCGCTGTCCAACTGCTGGACCATCAGGTGCGGCGCAACCTCGACAATCGTCACCTCCACCCCGTGAGTGAGCAGCCCGCGCGCCGCCTCCAGGCCCAGCAGCCCGCCGCCGATCACCACGGCGCGCCGGCAACCCTGCGCATACGCCGCGATGGCCGCGCAGTCGTCCAGGGTGCGGAACAGGAAGACGCCTTCCTGTTCGGTCCCCTCCATCGGCGGAACGAACGGCCGGGACCCGGTGGCCAGGATGAGCTGGTCATACCGCTCCGTGCCGCCGCCCGCGCCGTAAACCGTTTTGGCGCTGCGGTCGATGGACTCGGCCTGAACCCCGGCGTGCAGCGTGATCCCGTGCCTGGCGTACCAGGGGAGCGGATTCATGAAGATCTCCGCCGCGTCCTGGGAGCCGTTCAGCACGTTCGAGAGGAGGATGCGGTTGTAGTTTCCGTGCGGCTCCGCTCCGAACATGCTGATTCGAAACCGCTCCGGGCTCCGCGCGAGGATCTCCTCCACGACGCGGGCCCCGACCATCCCGTTTCCAATGACGACAAGGTGCTCTCGGGTATCCATGGTCAGCCTCCTGACTGCGTGGGCGGCATTCCGGCCGCGGTGGGGTCCGGCCGCTCGATCCGGGCGGCGCAAACTTTGAACTCCGGCATACGGGACGTGGGGTCGAGCGCCGGGTTGGTGGCCCGGTTGGCGCTGCCCGTCCCGCCCCAGTGAAACGGCATGAAGAGCGTGTCCTGGCGGATGAACGGGGAGAGGCGGGCGCGGGCCCGGGCGGCGCCCCGGCGTGTGCGGACCTCCACCGGGTCTCCTTCCTCGAGATCGAGCGTGCGCGCCAGGGCCGGGTGGAGCTCCACGAACGGCTCCGGCTCCGCGTCCCGCAGCGCACCCACCCGGCGGGTCTGCGTGCCGGACTGGTACTGCGCCATCACCCGCCCGGTGGTGAGGAAGAAGGGGTAATCCGCGTCCGGCTCCTCGGCGGCGGGGCGGTGCTGCACGGGGTGGAAGCGCGCGCGGCCGTCCGCCGTGTGGAACCGCTCCAGGAACATCCGCGGCGTACCGGGATGGTCCTCGGTGGGGCAGGGCCAGAAGACGCCGTTCTGCTCCGAGATCCGCTCGTAGCTCATGCCGGCATAGTCCGCGCTCCCGCCGGCGCTGGCCGCGCGCAGCTCCTCGAACAGGGCGGCCGGATCGTCGGTGAAGTACGCGCCCCGCCCCAGCCGCTCGGCCAGGTCGACGAGGATCCGGGCGTCCGTCCGCACCCCTTCCGGCGGCGCCGCGGCCCGAAGGCGGCGGATCACGCGTCCCTCCAGGTTGGTCATCGTGCCTTCCTCCTCGGCCCACTGCGCGGCGGGGAGCACCACGTCCGCGAGGTCGGCCGTTTCGGAAAGGAAGAAGTCCGCCACCACCAGGAAGTCGAGGGCCCGCAGCCGCTCGATGACATGGCCCGCGCGCGGAGCGGAGACCGCGACGTTCGAACCCATCACCAGGAGAGCGCGCGGACCCCGCTCCGTGCCGAGAGCGTCCAGCAGCTCATACGCGGACAGCCCCGCGCCGGGCAGTTCCTCCGGCGCAATCCCCCACACGCGGGCCACGTGCTCACGGTGGGCCGGCTCCTGGATGCTGCGGTAGCCGGGGAGCTGGTCCGCCTTCTGTCCATGCT
>CAYQDT010000643.1:0-3356 GCA_964416225.1 uncultured bacterium | reverse complement strand
AGTCGGCATGGTGCCGGCGCCAGCCATGGGCCGGGGCCCAATCCGGCGGGTCCGCCCGAGCTGCCGTGACGTTCAGGACCGGTAGAAGCACCACCGCCCCCAGCGCCAGGGCCGCGGCGCGCCGAATCCAGCCTCGCTTCGCTTCGGTTGTCATCGCTTCCTCGCTGCTCGCTGCGAGCCCGGTCGGGCCCGCTCCATCCAATCCTCCCGGACTTACCCACAACCCGCGGCAACGCCCGCATGCCCGGGGTGCCGGCGGAATCCCGGCTGGCCGCTCGGCCCCCAAGCCCTACCTGAAAGAATCGCCGACGGCTCGTGCCACAGGCGTTTGAATTTCGACCGCTTGGGGAGAAACGGGATGGCGGACTGCCACGTTTGCGCTGGCACTGTTTGGGTAAAAGCGGCGAGAGCAACCCCTCCCGTCTCTGTGTCCTCTCCGGCGTGGCGTCGCCCCAAAGGTAGGCAATCAAGTGAAACGACAGCAAGTCTTCTCCATCATAGCCCTCTCGCTCTCCGTCTCGCTGCCGCTCGCCGGCGGAGCCCGGGCGGAGGAGCTGCCCGCCCAGAGCGGCGATCGCCTGACGGTCACCGTCCAGGGGGAGGCGGACCTCTCCCACGCCTACGTGGTGGACGTGGACGGAAACATCACCGTGAACCTGATCGGGAAAGTGCCCGTCCGGGGCAAGCTTCCCGCGCAGGTCCGGGACGAGCTCACCCGCCGCCTGGCCAGGTACGTGCGGGACCCGCAGGTCACCGTCGACTGGGCCGAGCGGGCGCAGATCGCGGTCAACATCACCGGAGCGGTCAAGAAGCCAGGCGCCGGTCATCTGACGAAGGGGAGCCACGTGCTGGACGCCCTGGCCCTGGCCGAGGGGATCAGCCCGGAGGCGGACACGCAGAAAGTGCGTATCCAGCGCCGGGGTGAGACGAGCGCCCGCATGCTGGACCTGAAGAAGCTCCTGCTGGGCGACGCCTCGGTCAACCTGGAGCTGCAGGACGGCGACTCCCTCACGGTCCCCGCCATTCCGGTCAGCATCGTGCGGGTTTTCGGTGCGGTGAAGAAGCCGGGAGACGTGAAGGGCGGAGAGCAGGTGACGCTTTCCGAGGCGATCGAGGGCGGCGGCGATCTGACGCCGGACGCGGACAAGTCGAAGGTCCAGATCCTCCGGAAAAATGCCCCGGCGGCGGAAGTGATCAACTACGAGGACGTCGCCAGCGGCCGCGTTCCGAACCCCATCCTGAAGGACGGGGACACGGTCACCGTGCCCCAATATCCCCGGGTCCAGGTGAACGTGGTCGGCTACGTGGTGAAGGGCGGCCCGGGCGAGCTGCGCGCGGGGAGCACCGTGCTGGACGCGATCACCGCGGCGGGCGGATTCGCGCCGGAAGCGGACAAGATGCAGGTCACCGTCACCGAAGCCGGCGGCGTCAAGCGGCTCCTGAACCTGGATAAGACCAGCAACCCGGACTGCCAGTACCGTCTTTCTCACGGGGCCACGGTCAACGTTCCGCAGCTTCCGCTCCGGCGCTTCGCGGTCGGCGGCGGGGTCAACAGTCCCGGCACCTTCCCGTTCCCCGCGGACCCCAGCCAGAAGGTTTACCTCACGGACGCCCTGGCGGCCGCCAACGGCCCGGTGGTGCGGGCGAAGAAGAAGACGATCGCCATCGTGCGGCGCGATGCTTCCGGCAAGCCGGTGCCGATTGTGGTCAACCTGGAAGCCTACCTGAGCAAGAAGACCAAGTCGGACAAGAACGCCATCATCGACAACCCGGAGATTCACGTCAACGACGTGGTGGTGGTGGATGTCGAGCCGGATCCGCGCGAGCGGCGGCCGGGCCTTCTCGAGCGCGTCTTGAGCGTGGCGAGCAACTTCGCCTTCTGAGCCGATCGTGAAGCCCGTTGGAACTGCAGATCAGCCCCTCTCGCCGGATGAGGCCGCGGCCCGCCTGAGAGTTGAGGGCTTCCGATAAACAGTGGGAGTTGATATGGATTACGGACGTGTAATGACCGCGCTCCGGCGTCGGCGCTGGATGATCGCCCTCTGCGTGGTGGGCTGCACGGGCCTCACCGCCCTGGGCTCCACGCGGATGAAAAAGGAATACCTCGCCAGCGCCACGCTGATGCCGCAGGAGCAGGCGCTCACGGACATCCGCGATCTCGCCAAGCCGGTCGAGGCGAGCGCGGAGCGGGACGATCTCACCGCCAAGCAGGACCGCATCAAGACGGTGAGCTCCATCCTCACCAGCCCGGCGGTGGTGGGCCCGGTGATCGAGCAGCAGCGGCTGAACCTGGCCCCGACCCGCTTCCTGGATCGAGTGGAGGTGAAGGAGCCGACGTCCCAGGTGCTCACGGTCACCTACCGGGACGAGGACCCGCGCCGCGCCGCCGCCACCATCAACGCAATGGTGGATCAGCTCCTGGCCGAATACAGCCGCATCCGCTCGTCGGAGGCCGGCAAGCAGGTCGGCGCGCTGGAGCAGGAGGAGCGGAAGGCGCAGGCGGACCTCCAGCAGGCCAGCGCGAAGCTGGAGAGCTTCAAGCGCAGCCGGCGGATCACCTCCCTGCCGGACCAGATGCGCACGGCCCTGGAGCAGACGCGCACGCTGACGGAGGCGCGCAACACGGCGGAGGCCGCCCTGCGCGAAGCCAGCGCGCAGCTCGCGAGCGTCTCCGACCAGCTTGCGCGCACGCCGGAGACGCGGGAGGTGAAGGAAGCCGCCACGCAGACGACGCTCGTCGACAAGATGAAGCTGGACCTGGCGGAGCTGCGCGGAAAGCTCTCCCAGGAGCTCGCGCAGCACACCGAAGAGCATCCGAACGTCAAGCGGCTTCAGCAGCAGATCGCGGAGCAGGAGAGCCGGATCAACACGGCTTCCACGCAGATGGCCACCACCACGCACGTGATTCGGAACCCGGACCGGGACCTGTTGGTGGCGAAGCAGCGCGACCTCCGCAACCAGCGGGACGGGCTGCAGGCGCGGGTGGCGCGGCTGACGAGCGACCTGGATCGGATGCAGTCCCAGAGCGCCGGCTTCTCCGGGAAGGACGTGGAGCTGGGGCTGCTCGCCCAGCATTACAGCCTGGCGGAGGCGCGGCTGAACACCGTCTCCACCCGCCTGGGCCAAGTGCGGAACGTCGCGCAGCTCCTCTCGAGCGGATCGCCCATCGCCGTGGTGGATCGCGCGGGGCCGCTGAACCCGCCCTATGATCTCTCCCAGGGCCGGATGGTGCGCCTCAGCGCCCTCGCCTTCGTGATGAGCCTGGCGGTGTGCATCGCGCTGGCGATCGGGCTGGAGATGTGGCAAGCGTCATTTTGTCGATACGCACGGCACGCATCAAGGGGTGTTTTGCTAGA
>CAYQDT010000642.1:0-3359 GCA_964416225.1 uncultured bacterium | reverse complement strand
GGCTCCCTGGTATGCTTTCCGGTCCCCGGCCCTCTGCGGTCCCTCTTCCTGCCTCGGTGGCTCCGGGGCGAGACTGCCCGAGATCAGGCCCCCAGCGCCTCCTGGGCCGCCGCGAGGCCGCTGGCCACCCGCAAGCCCTGGCGCTTCAGGAGCCGCTCCACGCAGGAGAGGAAATAGAGGACATTGCGCGGGGTGCTCGTCTCGCCCATCAGGCCGACGCGCCACGCCTTCCCCTTCACCGGGCCGAGGCCCCCGCCGATCTCCAGGTTGAACTCGTTCAGGAGCGCGCCGCGGACCGCCGCCTCGTCGCAGCCTTCCGGCACGCGGACCGTGGTGAGCGAGTTGAGCCGGTACCCCTCCTGCGCGAAGAGCTCCAGCCCCATCGCCTGCAGCCCCGCGTGGAGCGCGGCGGCATTCCGCGCGTGGCGCGCAAAGCGCTGCTCCAGTCCCTCCTCCGCGATCAGCCGGAGCGCCTCTCGAAGCCCATAGAGCGCGTTGACCGGCGCGGTGTGGTGGTAGAGCCGCTCCCCGCCCCAGTAGCGGCGAATCATGCCGATATCCAGGTACCAGCTCTGGACCTTCGTCGTGCGGCGGTCGAACACTTCCAGCGCCCGCTCGCTGAAGGTGACGGGAGAGAGCCCGGGCGGGCAGGAGAGACACTTCTGCGTGCCGCTGTAGGCGAGGTCGACCTTCCAGTTGTCGATTTGCAGGTCGACGCCCCCCAGGGA
Organism: uncultured bacterium; assembly: GCA_964416225.1. GTDB lineage: Bacteria > Armatimonadota > SYMT01 > SYMT01 > SYMT01 > CAYQDT01. Next base: position 2,631 of record CAYQDT010000642.1, on the reverse strand, counting down.
GGTCACGCAGTCCACCAGGAGTAGTGCGCCGGCGGCGTGGGTGGCCTGCTCGATCTCCTCCAGCGGCTGGCGGACGCCGGTGCTGGTCTCCGCGTGGACCACCGCCACCAGCTTCGGGCTCGTCTCCCGGATCGCGGCGGCCACGTCGGCCGGGTCCACGATCCGTCCCCATTCCGCCTCCACCCGCCGGACGGTGGCGCCGCAGCGGGCGGCGACGTCGCACATCCGCTCGCCGAAGACGCCGTTCACGCCGATCACCACGCGGTCGCCCGGCTCCAGCATGTTCACGAAGGTGGCCTCCATCCCGGCGCTGCCGGTGGCGGAGACCGCGAAGGTGAGCGGGTTCGCCGTCTGGAACACGGTCCGGAGCAGCCCCATGCTCTCGTCCATCAGCTCCAGGAAGGCCGGGTCCAGGTGGCCGATGGTCGGCTGCGCCATCGCCTGCAAGACGCGCGGGTGAACGTTGCTCGGGCCGGGGCCCATCAGGACGCGCTGCGGCGCGCTCCAGCTCGGATTGACTTCGCTCATAGCTCTGTAAGATGGGTGCGGTGGTGCCGCGGTCGGAATGGAGATGGCGACCTTCCCCCATTCCGCCGGTAACCGGCGGGCCGGGACGGCGCCCGCAGTCGTTTTGACACGCTCGGCGGCCCGTGTCCAGTACGGCGGGCCCCGGTGCGGGCCGCGCCGCCCGGGCGAGCGCCGACGCCTCGTGCGACTACCGCAGGGCGCCGGGGCGGAGTGGGGCTACTACACGGACCGGTATACCGGCCTGCTGCTGCTAACCCACCGGTACCACGACCCGGCCGCCGGCCGCTTCCGGAACCCGATCGGTTATGCGGGCTGGGTGAACCTGTAGGGGTATGTTGGAAATGGTCCGGTAAGCTAGATTGATCCGAGCGGCTTGGTGAGGCTTCCAGCGGATCCGTCGGGCCTGCCGCCGGATTAGCATCGCATCAGCCATGGAGATTCGGAGCTGGGTGACGTGGGTGATCCGAAGAGGCAGTTCTGGATCCACAACAATGGAAACCAAGCCACCGCCACGTACCCTCGGGGGTGGTGCGGGCAGGCGGCGATGCCTACCACACCAGCTGCACCACCTGACGACCGGTGGCTCCAGTCGGCAAACAGTGCAGGCCGCCCGTCCGCACTCGCGGTTGCTTCCCGTCTCGAGCCGGGGCCGCCAGGGAAGGTGGCGGGGAAAGGCGCTTGCGCTCGTCCCGGCTAACTCCTGAGGAATCCGGCTCGTACTCCCTCGGAATCTCAGGCAAGAAGATGATGAGTATGCCTCACCTTGCGGTTCCTGGTCACGATCGGTGCGCCGCTGGACCCGCCGGCAAGTGTAGAGGACGCGGCCGTCTCTGAGGCGCCGGGTGGCGCATCCTGGCGTCCGAGATCCATAGGCTCATCCGGATAGCCGGCACGCCGCGTTCCGCGCCTTGGAGCACTCCTGCAATGAATGATCAAGTATCCGGCTCCAGCCAGAAGCTCATCCCCGCCTCCGGCGCCCCGGTTACCCTGGAAGCCCTGCTGGACGAAGGCCACGCGCGGTGGGACGCCGACGACCTGCCCGGCGCGCGGGACGCGTTTCGGCGCGCGGTCCAACTGGCTCCCGAGTCCCAACAGGCACACTCCGCACTGGGCCGTGTCCTCTACGAGCTGAAATGCTGGGACGAGGCCGAACCCGAGCTGCTCACCGCGATCCGGCTCGATCCGGATGACGAGCTGGCGCTGCACGATCTCGGCCTGCTTCGTCGGCTGCAGGGAGAATTGCATGCAGCCGAAGATTTCTTGCGCAGGTCGGCCGAGCTGAGGCCGCGCTTCAACGCCTGTTATAACCTGGGCCACATCCTGTTAGATTTGGACCGGTTCGCCGAAGCGGAGATCGAGTTTCTCAAGGCGATAGCGCTCGATTCGAGTGATGGGGACGCGTTCGACCGGCTGGGCGTGGCGCGGATGATGCTCCAGGATTACGCGGGCGCCGTCAAGCCGTTCCGGGAGGCCATCCGGCTGAACCCGGAGTTCGCAGACCTTCGCAATAGCTATGGGTTCACCCTCTACAAGCTCGGACGGTTGGATGAGGCGCTGGAACAGTTCCGCGCCGCCGTGGAGATCTATCCGGAGTTTGCGCTCGGCCACTACAACGTGGGCAGCGTGCTGCTCGAGCTCGGCGAGCTCGAGGCGGCGCGCGCCTCGCTGGAACGAGCGCTGGAGCTCGACCCCACCAGCTCCAAGGCCCGCTACGAATTGGGATTGGTGCTCGCCAGGCAGGGACTTCGGAAGCGGGCGGTGGAGCTGTGGAAGCAGGTGAGCGAAGACCCGTCCGACGTGGAGGCGGCGGAGCTTGCCCGGGCCGAGCTCAACCAGGTGCAAGCCGCCGACCATGCGGCGGGGTGATCCGCAGATGATCCGCTCCGAGCGGGGAATGCGGAGGGCGGCCGCGCATCTTTTCTCGGCTCCTCACGAACGAGCCGTCCACGCAGATCCGAGAGCCGATTCCATCCTCTTTTCCGGGCTGCTAACTTTGCTGGCTCCCGGTACGTCGCCCTCCCCATTTCCACGGCCCGGACTCCGGGTCGACCCTTTATCCCTCGTTTTTGTCGGCCTGCCCTCTCCCGCTGGGATTTCCGGACT
>CAYQDT010000641.1:0-3370 GCA_964416225.1 uncultured bacterium | reverse complement strand
CTCCCCTGGCTGTCCCGCATCATCTGCTGGTCGCGGGTCAGGTCTTCAGGTCCCGGTCTGGGGCAGTAGCTGCGCCTGGGGAGACCTGGACGGCGACGGCCGGCCGGATCTCATCGTCGGAGATTATCTGGAATTTAATTCGCGGTCCGTCCAGTTCTGCACCGTCGGCAGCGTCAAGACGGCATGCGGCCCGAAGATCTACCCCGCCCGGCACCCGCGGGTCTACCGAAACCTCGGCGGGGGGAAATTCCAGGACGTCACCCGGCAATGGGGCTTTGAGCAGGCCAACGGCAAGGCACTCGGAATCGCGGTCGGGGACTTCAACGGCGACGGGCTCCTGGACGTGGCCATCACCAACGACGAGATGCCCCAGGACCTCTTCATCCGGCAGCCCGGGAGACCGGTACGTTTTCGCAACGAGGCGGTTGTCCGCGGCTTTTCCTACCTGGCAACCGGCGCCGTGCAGAGTGGGATGGGGGTCGACGCTGCGGATTATGACAACGACGGGCGGGAAGACCTCGTCACCACCAACTTCCAGGGCGAGCCGTCCGGACTGTACCACAACGACGGCAGCTTCTTTGCCGAGATCAGCACCCAGGTCGGCCTCGGCCAGCCCACCTTTCCGCTGGTCGGGTGGGGGGTCCGCTTCCTCGACGCGGACAACGACGGCAACCTGGACCTGATGATGGCCAATGGCCACATTCAGGACAACGTGCAGCTAACGGGCGCGGGGAGCAGTTACCCGCAGCCGCTCCTGATGCTGCGAAATGACGGCCACGGTCACTTCCACAATCTCGGCGCCGCCGCAGGCGAGGTGTTCGGGAGGAAGCTGGTCGGCCGCGGTCTGGCCGTGGGCGATTTCGACAATGACGGCCGCCCGGACGTGCTGATCAACGATCTGGAGGGGGACGCGCTCCTGCTCCACAACGAATCGCCGGCAAAGAACCACTGGCTGGGCGTGGAAGTGGCTCCGGATCGACCGGGACGGCTCACGCTGGGCGCGCTGGTGAGGGTCGGCTCCGCGCAGCGCCGCGTCCTGACGAGCGGGAGCATCTTTTCCGCGCATGACCCGCGAGCGCTATTCGGACTCGGGACCGCGGCCCAGTCGCCCCCGATGGAGGTGCGGTGGCCCGACGGGAAGCGGGAGTCGTTTCCCGTACCCGGGGTAGACCGGTACCTCCGGGTGACCTATGGCCGCGGTCAGCCGCGGTAATCGGAGCGAGCGAGGCTGACGCCGGCTCGGGGTGCGGAATGGGCCGCATGCCGGCGCCCGGGGCCGCCTCTCCGGCCCGCTCCTGGTGGGCGCGCTTGGAAACCGCGGCGCGGGCGGCGGCTATTCCCCGGAGGCGCGTCGACGCTCGGCCCGGTGCTGGACCGTCGGCACTTCCACCACGCTGGGCGGCCGGGTGTACGGATACCGCAGCCGCCAGAGCCAGGAATAGAGTGTCCGGTGCCAGCGCGGACCGTCCAGACCCACGCTCAGTCGCTGCCCGCACTCCGGACAAAGGCTGTACAGGATGGTCGTGCGGATCTCACTGCCGCTCGCGGTGATGATGAAGCCGCGCCCGCGCCAGAAGCAGTCTGCCGGGATCTCCACGTTGCACTTTCGGCAGAAGGTGGCGGGTTCTTCCGGATACCACATAGGGCCCCAAGCCACTGCGCGCTTCCGCTCGCGATCCCCGCATACCACTCCGGGATCGTCTCGGGAGCACAGGCTAACTCTATTATTGAGGAAACGCCCGTCCGTGCCAGCCCTCCGGCGTGTTGTTTTTATACCGTCGCGGCCTACTGTGCGATCAGCTTGTAACCGGACACCGCGAGCGGAGCGGGCAGTACTCCGGCGTTCAGGGAAGCCGCCAGTGCCGCGGCTTCCTCCGGCGTGTTGAATCCGGCAAGAACATCCAGCTCCGGCAGCTCGTCCCGCTTCCGCTTCGGACGCTTGGCTGTGGAGCTTTCCATCGCGTTGATGCTGATGAGCTCTCCGTCCAGGGTTACGGCGAGCATGGTGCCCGGCTTCGCGAAGAAGTCGAGCTGCTCGTTGGCCGCGGCGTTGAAGGTCACCCGGACGGCAATGAGCGGCGGACTTCCGACCACGCGCGCGCCATCCTTTTCCAGATCCGCGCTGTTGAGGAGCAGCGGGCACTTCGGTAGAAAGTCCAGCAGCGGGACTACCCGGCCCGTCTCCTGGTCCCGGATGCGGAGTGATGACGACTGCGTGTGGCCGCTCTGCACCGAAAGCGTGTCAATGAAATATCGGGCCTTCAGATTCGTCGAGGACCTCACGTTTTGCAGCAGGCGGACTTCCAGCCGGCCGACGCGACAGAGGGTCTTGAGCTCCGCCGGGGTCACCCGCTCGCTTGGAATGAGGACACGAATCTCGTCCGCCGACGCGACCTCAACGGAGCCCCCCTTCCCCGCGATGGCCTCCACACGCCGGAGGAGCACGTCCCGCATCCGGTGCTCGTCGGCGCGGGAGAGCGTGCGGGCTCCCTTCGGGCTCTGTTCCAGCGCCAGGCGGACCTCCATGGCGAAGCTCTTCTGCGCTCGAGCATCGCCGGCTCCCAGCAGCACGGCCAGAAATGCCAGCGCGGAGCCCGCGACGGCCCGGCGGGAGATCCGCACCCCGCCCGGCGCGTAGGGCGCGGGGCTATTCACGTGCTCGCTCGTCTTCACTGCTGCCGATCTCCAGGTAGTCCAGCACCGGTCCTGCCTCGGTGCGCGTGATGGCGCCGAGCGCTAGCTCCGGTATCAGATCAAAACGCTCAATGTGGCCCACGGTAACCAGCGACGCCTCGACCGGCGGCAGGTGCGCGCCCGGCGGCGGCTTGAGGTCCGACCAGAACGCGTGGTGCTCGTAGAGCGGGGTCCCCTTGACGGCTTTGCGCAGCCGCCAGGCGTCTCGCGCCGGGCGCGCAGCGCTCACCCGGGCCACCCCCTTCACGATTCCGCGCTCCCGGATGATCAGTTCGTCTCCCTCGCGCAGCGCTTCCTCCAGAGGGAGCCGGCCGGTCACCTTCAAGGTCAGCCGGGCACGGCTCATGACCGCTCCGGGCCACAGCTCGTGAAACAGCGCCCAGTGGGGCTCACCGGCATCCGGCGCCACCCCGAGCGCCTCCAGGAGGCCGGCTTTCTCCGGCCGGTGGTCCAGGAAGAGATAATAGAGCTGGAGAGTAGTCCAGACGGACGTATTCCCCTCGCGCATTCGGAAGATGAGCTCATTCTCCGCCAGGAACATCTCCAGCGGCAGCACGGGAGGCGGGGCGAGCTCTGCAATCTCCACCCGGAAGCGGGCATAGCGCGCCCGGTCCACCTCGCCGCGCAGCACTGCCGCCATCACTCCGCAGCCGGGCTCCCCGCAGTGGCTGCAGCC
>CAYQDT010000640.1:0-3371 GCA_964416225.1 uncultured bacterium | reverse complement strand
GCTTTGGGGGCGCCGAGCGCTCGCTCAAGTGTGCGGCCTCCCACGGATTGACTTCGAACGGACCGCGGTTTATACTGTTGGCCGGATGGATAGCAAACGCCGGCTATCCATCTGTTTCATTTTGGCTGGTTCATTTCGGGGCTCCCGAAGAGAATGACCCCTGGGGCGTGGAAAGGTTGGATCCGGTGTCAGCCGTGGTAGTCGTCGGCGCCCAGTGGGGCGACGAAGCCAAGGGAAAGATTGTGGACCTGCTGGCCCAGAACGCGGACGTGGTGGTCCGCTACGCGGGCGGGAGCAACGCGGGCCACACGGTCATGACCGGCGACGTGATGCTGAAGCTCCATCTGATCCCCAGCGGTATCATGAACCCCGCCACCTGCTGCGTCATCTCGGACGGCGTGGTGGTGGATCCGACCGTCCTGGTGCGGGAGCTCCGGGAGCTGCACGAGAAGGGCTTCTCCACGGAGAACCTGAAGATCAGCCCGGCCGCTCACGTGGTGATGCCGTACCACAAGGAGATCGACCGCCTCGAAGAGGAGCGGAAGGGCAAGGGGAAGATCGGCACCACGATGCAGGGGGTCGGGCCGGCGTACGAGGACAAGGCGAAGCGGTGCGGGATCCGCATCCTGGACCTGGTGGATCCGAAGCGCCTGGGAGAGTGCCTGGAGACGGTGCTCCGGGACAAGAATTTCCTGATCTCCGAGCTGTACGGGGGCGAGCGGCTCTCCTTGGAGGCGATCATCGAGGAATATGCCGCCTACGGCGAGGAGATCCGGCCGTACGTGGATGACACGGGCCTGATCGTCTACAACGCCATCCAGGACGGCGAGCGGGTGGTCTTCGAGGGCGCCCAGGGGACCATGCTGGACATCGACTACGGCACCTACCCGTACGTTACCAGCTCCCATCCGGTGGCGGGGGGCGCCTGCATCGGGACGGGCGTCGGCCCGCGCGCCATCCAGACGGTGATCGGCGTGTGCAAGGCGTACACCACGCGGGTGGGCGCCGGCTCCTTCCCGACCGAGCTGCTGAACGAGACGGGCGAGCGGATCCGGGAGCGGGGCCATGAGTACGGCACCACCACCGGCCGAGCGCGGCGGGTGGGCTGGCTGGACGTGGTCGGCCTCCGGTACGCGGCCCGGGTAAACGGCCTGGACTGGCTGGCGCTGACCCTGGTGGACGTGCTGGCCGGCTTTCCGGAGGTCAAGATCTGCACCGCCTACCAGTACCGGGGCGAGCTGATCGAGGTCCTGCCGGCCGACCGCCGGATCCTGTCCGAGGTGGAGCCCGTCTATGAGACGATCCCCGGCTGGGACGAGGAGCTGACCGGCATCAACGAGTGGGACCAGCTGCCCCGCAACGCCCAGGCTTATGTCCGGCGGGTGGAGGAGCTGGTCGGCGTGCCGGTGGCGCTGGTCGGCGTGGGCCGCCGCCGGGAGGAGACGATCCTCCTGGAGCCGGGTCTCTTCCAGCCGGAGCCGGTGATCGGATCGCGCCGCGCGGGGTAACACCGCCGGCGCTGGGGGCGGCGGCCGCGGCGCCGCACGATGCGGGAGGGCTCCGGAGGCGGACCCTCGCGCGTCCGCGCGCCGCACGGCCGGGTCAGGTATTCCCACTGGAGGGGCGATGGCCGCGGTTACCTCCCTGCTGGAGCCGGAGTTCCTGCGGAAGCTGGAACAGCTCTCCCTCATGAGCAAGAAGGTGTTCGCCGGGCAGCTCAAGGGGGAGCGGCGGAGCACGCGGCGCGGGACCTCCGTGGAGTTCGCGGATTTCCGCAACTACTCGCTCGGCGACGACCTCCGCTACATCGACTGGAATACCTACGCGCGCCTGGAGAAGCTCTTCCTCAAGCTCTTCGTGGAGGAAGAGGATCTCCATGTCTACCTGCTGCTGGACGGCTCCCAGTCCATGGCCTACGGCGCGCCCTCGAAGTTCGAGTACGGCCGGCGCATCGCCGCCTCGCTCGGATACATCGGGCTCACCAACTTCGACCGCGTCGGCGCGACCGTGTTCGCCGACCGGCTGCGCGACTACCTCGCGCCCGTGCGGGGCCGCGCGCAGGTCTTCCCCTTCTTCCAGTTCCTGGAATCGGCCCGGGTGGGCGGGCAGACCTCGCTGGCCGGCAGCCTGAAGGAGTACGCGCTGCGGGCCCGCCGCCCCGGCATCGCCATCCTGGTGAGCGATTTCTTCGATCCGGAGTGGGAGACCGGCCTCAAGGCGCTGCTCCACCGCCGCTTCCAGGTGGTGTGTATCCAGACGCTGGACCGCTCCGAGGTCCGGCCGGACCTGCTGGGCGATCTGAAGCTGGTGGACTGCGAGACCGGCGAGGAGCGGGAGATCACGGTCAGCGCGGGCCTGCTGAAGGAGTACCAGAAGGCCGTCGACCAGTTCTGCGGCGGGATCCAGGGGACGTGCCGGAAGTACGGCTGCGACTACCTGCAGGCGATCACCGACGTGCCGTTCGAGGACCTGATCCTCAAGTGGCTCCGGACCTCCGGCCTGGTGCGCTGACCGGAGAGATTTTCACCACGGAGGGACGGTTTTTCACCACGGAGACACGGAGGACACGGAGAGGAGAGGGAGAGGGACCGGAGAGGGCGCGGGGAGGGAGCGGAGAGGCGGCACGAGGTCGCGGGGGGGGGAGACGCCTTCCCGCCCGGCGCTGAAGCACCGGGCTTCATGCGGGAGGCGACCGGAGGAAAGCCCTTCGGGCTGGCACGGAGGGACGGTTTTCACCACGGAGAGGGACTGGAGAAGAGAGGCGGGTGCGCTTTTCGTCCTGGTGCGCTTGCTTCCACACGCTCGGCTTCGCGACGCCCTGGCCCGCGCTATGCCGGGTTGCGTCCCGGGTCTCAACGCTCGAGAACGAGCTTGAGGTAGGGTTGGCGGCCGGGCCGCGACCGGCGCCGCCGCGGGCCGCTATACTCAAGGGGGTGGTTGAGCACCGATCCATTTTCTCCCCTCCCGAACGCGCCCATGCCCGAACCTCGCATCCAGATCCTGCCGCCGGAAGTCGCCGAGCGCATTGCGGCGGGGGAGGTGGTGGAGCGGCCGTCCTCCGTGGTGAAGGAGCTGGTGGAGAACGCGCTGGACGCGGGCGCGCGCCGGATCACCGTGGAGACCCGGCACGGCGGGAAGACGCTGATCCGGGTGACGGATGACGGATCCGGGATGACGCCGGAGGAAGCCCGCCTCTCGCTCCAGCGGCATGCCACGAGCAAGCTGCGCTCCGCGGAGGACCTCTTCAACATCCTCACGCTGGGATTCCGCGGGGAGGCCATCCCCTCGATCGCGGCGGTGAGCGAGCTGGAGATCCGGACCCGCCCGCCCGAGGCGGCCGAGGGGACGCGGCTGCTGGTGGAGGGCGGCCA
>CAYQDT010000639.1:0-3376 GCA_964416225.1 uncultured bacterium | reverse complement strand
GACCTCCTGGAGGAACGGAACGGCTTCATCCGGGATGCCGGCGGGGAGAGCGGCCATGGTTGGTGCTCCGTGGGCGTGCTAGTCGGAAACGTCCGCTGAGGGGTCGGCTGCCGTGTCCCCGCCCTGTTCCGCGACCCGGCCCAACGCCGAGTCGAGCGCGCTAAGGACCTGCTCCAGCAGGGGCTGACAGCCGCTCATCACCCGTCGCCCGTCCGGCTTCAGGTTGTAGCGCAGCAGGGCGAACTCCTGGTCGCCCTTGATCTGCTGCACGAGGTTCCGTGCCCGCCGCAGGTTTTCGGCGATGGTGAGCTGGTGATCGGGTGGTAGGGGCGGCATCTGCGCGGTTCTGGTACGGTTTACCGGGATTGTATCTGTCCGGGTACGACACCCCGCAGGACCGAGGAGCCTCCGGGAAGCGCTGCCCGGAGCGCCGGGCGCGGGCTAGGCTACCGAGATCATCGCCTTCACCACGCCGGCATCCGGCGCGTATAGCTCCGGAAACTGCTCGGGCAGGCGGGCCAGCTCCAGGTGGTGGGTGATCCAGGGTGCGGTGTCCACACGCCCGGCCTCCATCAGCCCGATCAGTGCCGGGAACGCGCCCATGCTGTTGCGGCTGGCGTGCAGTGACAGCTCCCGGCGGTGGAACAGCGGGTCGTCGACCGTGAAGGAACCCTGCGCGAGGCCCACCATCACGACGCGGCCGCCCGGACCGGCAAACCGGATCGCACTGCTCATCGCGTGGAGGCTTCCGGTTGCGTCGAAGACGACGTGCGCGAGCTCGGATCCCGTGATGGCTTCGACTTCGGCGACCGGATCCGCCTGGGCGTCGACCGTGTGCTCCACGCCCAGGCGTCGAGAGAACTCCAGGCGGTCCCGGTTCATATCCACCGCAATCACGCGCGCCCCGGCGAGCGCCGCAAACTGGATGGCGGCGAGACCGATGGGACCGGTGCCGATCACCACCGCCCACTCACCCCCCTGGACCGCACTCCGCTCCACCGCATGGTAGCCGATGCCCAGCGTCTCGATCAGCGCGAGCTGCTCCAGGGTGAGCCGGGTGCTCCGGTGCAGCAGCCGGGCCGGAACGGTGAGCCACTCCTGCATCCCACCGTCCCGGTGCACTCCCAGCACCTCCAGGTGGGCACAGCAGTTGTACCGCCCGCCGCGGCACGGCCGGCACCCGCCGCACGCAATGTACGGCTCGATCGCGACCCGGTCGCCGGGAGCGAGGTCCGGAACTCCGGCCCCGACCTCCGCCACTTCGCCGGCGAGCTCGTGGCCCAGGACCCGCGGGTAGCTGAAGAATGGCTGCCGGCCGCGAAACGCGTGGAGGTCCGTTCCGCAGACCCCGATCCGCCGGATCCGTACCAGCGCCTCGCCCTCACCCGGCTGCGGCGGCTCGACTTCCCGCGTGGCCAGCTTTCCGGGCTCGTGGAGCACCACCTGAAGCATGCCTCAACTTCCTTTCCCGCTTCCGCCTGCAGGCGGCGCGCCTCCGCCCTCGGGGCACGGCACCTCTCGCCCCGGGACCGCGGCCGACCACGTGCCGGTGACGATCTGGAACTCCGTTGGATCCGTGTGGATCGCACTCGGTCCGGCGCGCGCCAGGGGAGGGAGGGCCAGGCACTCGCCGGGAAGGTGAATCGATAAACCGCCGTGCGGCGCCGGCGGCTCGGGCACGCTTCCGGCGCGTGTCACCCGGGAGGGGAACGGCAGCAACGCGGGGAGCCGGCAGCCGCGCATGATCGACCCTCCCGCGAGCAGCGACCTACCGCGCGTCCTTCACGTGCAGGGTCTTCCGGAGCCAGTCGATCATTTCTGTTTTGTACTCCGGATGCGCCGCGTCCCAGTTGCCCATACCGTGCCGGCCTCCGGGAATGGTGATCAGGTCACAGACGTTGCCGAGCCGGTGCATCTCCGCCTGGAACCGCGGCGACTGCTCGTAGGGGACCTGCTCGTCCCCGGTGCCGTGGATCAAGAGGTAGGGCGGGAGGCCGGACTTCGCCTGGTGAAGCGGAGAGGCGTCCCGGAGCAATTTCCGGCTGGCCTCGCTCACGTCCGTGACGCCGAACAGCGCGGCGAGGGAATTGGGCATCCGGGTGGCTCCGGGGGGGAGCTGCATCTCGAGGTCATGCGGAGCGTAGAAGGGGACCACCGCCGCCACGCGGGTCTTTCCCTTTCCGATGACGCCCAGCTCGGAGACCAGGTAGCCGCCCGCGGACTCGCCGATCAACGCGATCCGGCGGGTATCCACCTTGTACTCCCGCGCGTGATCCTTGACCCACCGGATCGCCGTCTCCACGTCCTCCACGCAGGCGGGATAGCGGTGCTGGGGCGAGAGGCGGTAGTTGATGGTGAACCAGGTGAACTTCGCCTGCGTGAGGGGGCTGAACAGCGGCGTGATGAAGCTCTGCTTGGTCCCGCCGGTAAACCCGCCGCCGTGCACCAGGATGGCGGTGGGGAAGGGTCCCGGACCGTCGGGGACGCTGGCATCCAGCGTCAGGCTCACGTCGCCGGCGCGGGCAAACTCGATGTCTTTTTTCAGTTCGGCGCGCACCGGAGCGGCGGCCAGCAGCAGCGAGGCGCAGAGCAGAATCGGCGCCGTGAAAAATCGGTTAGAGGTCATGGGCGGAGAGGAACAGGGGATCGGTTACGAGGTGAGGGGGTGCGGCGGCCGCCTGCCGCACGCCGGAGGCGGGAACGCTGCCGATCGGCGCTCCGCGTCCGGCGCGGCGGTAACCGCGGTCAGACGTTCTTCGGGTCCGGATGCGTCCAGGGCTGGCGGTACGGCCGCCGGAGCAGCTTATTCGCCGCGTCGTCGCCCACGCACCGCTGCCGCTCCGAGTCCCAGGTGATGGAGCGGCCCAGCTTCATTGCATGGTTTGCCAGGATGCAGCTGGTGGTGGAGATATGTCCCTGCTCGATGTCGGCCACCGGCTTGCTGCGGTTCTGGCGCGCGCGCAGGAAGTCTCGCATGTGACCGCGGATGGCGGAGGCGACGTGCCGCTCGAGGTCCTTTTCCGTCCGGTCTTCCGGATAGCGGTCCTCTTCAAAGACGGCGTCTCCGTGGAGCGGCTTGCCGCCGCCGAGGGGGATGAAGTCGTAGCTGTTCACGCTGAGCTTCAGGGTGCCCTTATCGCCGTACAGCGTGGCGCCCCAGGCATAGTTCGGGTCGACGGGATGGCCCCAGCTGCGCATTCCCCAGACCATCTTCACATCGCCGAAATCCCAGGTAGCGGTCTGCGTGTCCGGAATGTTCGCCTTGGCCTGCTTGTCCACCAGGATGCCTCCGGCGGCGCTGATCTCCCGGGGCCAGCCGAGGTCCAGCAGCCAGCGGCTCATGTCCAGCATGTGGATGCACATATCACCCATGATG
>CAYQDT010000638.1:0-3382 GCA_964416225.1 uncultured bacterium | reverse complement strand
CGTCCGGCGGCGGAGCGGGTCCCCGCACTCGGACCGGCCGTTCCCAGGGCGCTAGAACCGGCGCCGCTGCCCCCGCCGGCGTCCGCCGTGCTCCAGCCGTCCGCTCACCCGCAAGACCGCCGCGGCGCTTCGCCGGCGCCGGCCGCCCCGCCGGCGGCTCCAGCCGCGGAGCCCACCACCGCCAAAAAATGCACCCCGGGGGAACCATTGGAGCCGGACACCGGGTTTATTAGAATAGAACCGGTCAGGAAGGCCGATCCTGGCGAGCCGGACGCCTCGCCAGGTCGCAGCCAGGGCTCCACGGGCAGTGAGGGCACCACGGAACGAGGCTCGTCCGTTCAGATCCAGCTCGGTCGCAGATAAGGGGTGCAGCACCCGTCGCGCGGCCGGCGGGTTCAGGATCGCTCGCTCTGGGGATGGTTACGCTGAGCGACCGGGATGCGGTCCGAGATGGGACGGCTATGGGACGGCTGCTGGTGGGCGTCGGTGCCGGGCTGGTGCTGCTCGGACTGGTGGTGTGGTTGGCGGAGCGCGGGGCGGGCTCCGGTTGGCGCCTCCCGGGTGACGTGCAGTTCGGCGGCCGCGGCTGGAGGGTCTATCTTCCGATGGCCACGTCCATTCTGGCCAGCCTGGTCCTGACGGTGATTGCCAACCTGGTTTTTTGGCTGATTCGGCGCAGGTAGCGACGGATCGCGCGCAAGCGCAAACCGCTGACGCAAAGGAAGTATTCACGATGGGACTGATGTCGCCGGGGCACCTGATCGTGCTCTTCGCGATCGCGCTGATCGTGTTCGGCCCAAAGAAGCTGCCGGAGATCGGCAAGGGGCTGGGCCAGGCGCTGCGCGAGTTCAACAAGGCTCGCAACGACTTCATGGACTCGCTCAACGCGGAAATCGACCGGGTGGACCACTCGCCAAGCCCGGCGCCTCATTCCACGGTGGCAGTCAACTCGACCTATCCGGATAGCTCCTCGCCCGCGGAAAAAGCGCTCGAATACCCGCAGCCGCTCGACGCGGTCCACGCGGACGCGCTGCCGTACGGCGGTGATTTTCATGCGGTTGAAGGAGATTCGCAGCCGTCCTTCCGCACCGTTCACTCGGAGACGGCTGCTACCACCTCTCACGTGGGTGAGGGAAAGGCATAGGCAACCCAGATGTTTATCGAAGCAAACCTGATGAACCCGGAGATCCTGTTGATCCTCCTGGTCATCTTCCTCCTCATTTTCGGCGGCAGCAAGATTCCGGAGCTGGCTAAGGGCCTTGGCCAGGGGATGAAGGAATTCAAGACGGCCATGAAAGAGGAGACCGAGGTCCCGGCGAAGACGGACGAGGTCGACAAAACCAAGCCCACCGCCTGAACCGCGCTTCTTGCGTCGGTGCCGTGCGGCGGCGCGGGGCGGTGCGCTCTGCGGGCGCCGCCGCACGGCTCGCGCGCCCGCACACCATTTCCCGACGTGGGCTCGGTTCCGTCCCTTGGCCGGATCCGAGCCCATGTTGCGTGTGCACCACGTTACCATTGGAACTTAGTGACGGCTGCCGGCCGTCAATTAAGTGTCAGTGCCTTGCGGGCAGGGAATACGCTCCGTTCCGCCGAATAGTGAATGGGGCGGCTGCGTGCCCGTCCCTTCGCACCACCCGGTTTCGCGCTGCGCAGTCCGGGGTCGCTGGCTCCTTCGGTCCGCGTCCGAGTGCCCATCGCAACAACTGGCCCGCCGCTTCTCGCTCACGTGAGAGATCCCGCATGACTCGCCAAGGTCTACCTCCAGCCATCTCCGCGATCGGCTTTCTGGTGCTCGCGGCACCCGCGTATGCCCAGAACGGCGCGCAGCCGGTCTCTTACACCCGGGACATCCAGCCGATCTTCCAGCGCCGCTGCCAGTCTTGCCATGGTGACCAGCAGCGGGGCGGCTTCAAGCTGGATACCTATCAAAACCTCATGATGGGAGGCGCTCACGGCGCCGCAATCATTCCCGGCAGCCCCGGCGCCAGCAAGCTGCTCCAGATGGTGGAAGGGCGCGTCCAGCCCCGCATGCCGGTCGGCGGCCAGCCGCTCTCCGTGATTGAGGTGGCACTGATCCGCAACTGGATCCAGCAGGGAGCCAAGCTGGAGACTGCTGCGGCCGGCGTGCCCGTCAATCCGCTGACCGCTCGAAACCAGCTTCCCGTGCAGCCGGCGGTCCCCCAGCAAGCGGTAGCTCTGCTGGAGCCGAAGGACGGGGCCACGGTTCGCGAGCGGGTAAAGATTCAGGTCCCCCGAGCGGCGGTGCCGCAGACCGGGTTCGCCGGGTTCTTCATTGACGGAAAATTCCGCGCCGCACTGGCCGCTCCGGATGACGAGAACAGCGGCAAGAAGGTCTCCACTGCACCGCTCCAGTACGTGTGGGACACGAAGGCGCCCGTCACCGAGAACTCCACGGCGGTTCTCTCCGACCAGTACGTACAGGACGGAATCCACCTGATCGAGGTTAAGATCTACGATCAGCAGGGAAAGGTCCTCAGCACCGCCAAAGCACAGGTCACGCTCCAGAACCACGCCCCGGCCACCAGCAACCAGCCGGTGAAGCTCTGGTACTCCGGCCGCGTGGGACAGCAGTTCACGGTGCAGCAGGTCGTCGACCTGAAGGCGGACGCCGCGCAGGCAGCCCGGCCATTCGGCGGGACGACGATCGGACCGGTACCCGAGAGCGCGATCACCAGCAAGGAGACCACGCGCTACCTCCTCTCCGTCGAGGACGTGCAGCCGATCACGGGCGTGATGTTCTGGAGGGAGCGCCGGGAGTCGCCGATCACGGTTCTGGTAAACAACCTGAAGCAGGTGGTCCGGTTCGACAGCAAGTCCCGCTATTACTCGCTCACCAAGACGGGCACGGCTCTGAAGGGCAAGGACCTGACGCGGGAAAAGCGGGAGCCGATTATCAATCCGCTCGACCTGCCCGGACGTCCGCAGCGGATGAACGAGACGTTCCTCACCAACCTGCGGGTCAACCTGGGCGCCTATATTCCGGCCACGCTGGATGTTCCCCGCCTTCAGGCGGTCATCGAGGGGCTGGAGTGGCAAAATGGGGAGCCGTGCGTCCGGATCCGCTGCGCGTACAACGCCGGCACCGCCAAGCTGGACGTGAACAGCATCGGCATCCACCAGGCGGACTTCCAGATCAATAACGGCGTCTCCACGCTGTGGTTCTCGGAGCGGCTCGGACGCTTTGTGAAGGCCAAGCATGAGATCACCGGCACGATGGTGACCGAAGGTCCCGTGGCGAGCTCCGGCTCCGCGGTACTGCCGGGCGCGCCCGGTGGCGGTGAGTTTTCACCCGGTGCCCCGACGTTCGGCGGTGGCGGCTATCCCGGCGGCGGTGGCGGTGGCTATCCCGGCGGTGGCGGCG
>CAYQDT010000637.1:396-3386 GCA_964416225.1 uncultured bacterium | reverse complement strand
GTCGGTGGGGATGCCCGGCTCGTCGCACTGCAGACTCAGCGTCTCGGCCGCCGCCCCGCGCAGGGTGTCGCCGCCGCCCACGGACTGGAAGACGGTCTCCAGCTCATGGTAGCAGTCCGGGCGCCGCCGCACGATCCGCAGGTACAGGTTGACCTTCGGCGGGCATGCGACGCCATACGTGCCGGGTTCGGTCCGGCTCGCGCGGAGTGGGGTCTTCGGTTCCATTCGGGGCGTCCGGGGCGGCGTGCGCGGCACGTTAGATCGAGGTCCAGCCTCCGTCCACGGTGAGGACGGCGCCGGTGGTGAAGCTGGCGGCATCGGAGGCGAAGTAGACCACCGCTCCCACCAGCTCCTGGGGATTGCCCCAGCGGCCCATCGGGATGCGCCGGGTGAAATCTTCGCGGTTCGGGCCCTGCACGAGCTTTCCGGTCATCGGGGTCTCGAACGGGCCGGGACAGATGCAGTTGACGGTGATCGCGTGCTCCGCAAGCTCCACGGCGTAGCAGCGTGTGAGGTTCACGAGCGCCCCCTTCGCGGCGCAGTACGCGCCCCGCTTCGGGTAGCCGATCAGCCCCATGATGCTGGCGATGTTGATGATCCGCCCGTAGCCCTGCGGGATCATGTGCCGGGCGGCGGCACGGGTGCAGAGCATCGGCCCATTCAGGTCGACCTGCAGCACCGCGTTCCAATCCTCTTCGCTCTGCTCATGGACGAAGCTGTGGCGGTTCACCCCGGCGTTGTTCACCAGGATGTGCAGCCCGCCGAGCTCGTGGACCACCCGCTCCACCGCCGCGTCGACCGCCTCGGCCCGGCCGGCATCCGCCTCCAGGCCGATGATCCGGCGGCCCGTTTCCTGCCGGAGCCGCGCGGCGGCCTCGCTCACTTCGTCCAGGTTCCGCGACGTGAGCGCCACGTCCGCGCCGGCGCCAGCCAGGGCGCGCGCCATGTCGTACCCCAGCCCCTTGCTCGCGCCGGTGACGAGCGCGACCTTTCCTTCCAACGAAAATAGATTCAGACTCATGGAGTTTCTCGCCGTCGAGAGGCAGCGGAGCGTCAAACCGACCCCCGCCGCCTGGAACAGTGCACGGGGGCGAAAAACGGCGCCCGGCAGGTTTCCCGGCGCGCGCCCGCTCCCCGAAGAGTCACCCCTCCAGCCGGACGCGGATGGAGTTCGCGTGGGCGTCTAGGGTCTCCGCCTCGGCCAGCCGGACGACGTGCCGGGCTTCCAGCTCGAAGCGCTCCCGGCTGTAGCGGAGCACGGAGGTCTTCTTCACGAAGTCGTCGAGGTGCAGCGGAGAGGAAAAGCGAGCGGTGCCGCCGGTGGGCAGGATGTGGCTCGGGCCGGCCACGTAATCCCCCACGGGCTCCGGCGTGTACCCGCCGATAAAGATGGCGCCGGCGTGGTTGAGCAGCTCCAGGCACGGCTCCGGATGCTCCACCAGCAGCTCCAGGTGCTCCGGCGCACAGCGGTCCGACAGCTCGCACGCTTCCGGAAGGTCTCGCGTGACGATCACCCAGCCGTGGTTTCGAACACACTCGCGCACCGTCTCCGCGCGGCTCAGGGTGGGGATCTGGCGCTCCACTTCGGCCGCCACCGCCTCGCCCAGCGAGCGGCTCGGGGTCAGGAGCACCACCAGGCTGTCCGCGCCGTGCTCGGCCTGGGAGAGGAGGTCCGCCGCGACCCAGCGCGGGTTGGCGCTGTCGTCCGCCACGATCACCACTTCCGTGGGCCCCGGGAGGCTCTCGATATCGACGAGGCCAAAGACCTGCCGCTTGGCGAGCACCGTGTACCGGTTCCCCGGCCCGACGATCTTGTCGACCCGCGGCACGGATTCCGTGCCGTAGGCCATCGCGGCAATCGCCTGCGCGCCCCCCATCTTGTAGAAGCGGTCGACTCCCGCCCGGTGCGCGGCGGCCAGCGTGTACGGGTTGGCGCTGCCGTCCGGCCGGGGCGGAGAACAGGCAATCACCTCGCTCACCCCTGCCACCCGCGCCGGGATAGCCGCCATGATGACCGTGCTGGGGAGCGGGGCCTTCCCGCCCGGGGCATGGATGCCGACGCGCTCCAGCGGACGCACGAGCTGGCCGAGCTTCGCCCCGTTCTCCTCGTACGTCCAGCTCGGCTGCCGCTGCCGCTCGTGGAAGAGGCGAACATTTCGGATGGCGACGTCGATGGCCTCCAGGAACTCCGCGTCCACGGCGGCCAGGGCGTCCGCAATCTCCGCGGGAGAGGCCTGCAGCTCCCGGACGTCCACCCGGTCGTAGCGGCGGATGCACTCGCGGACGGCCGCGTCGCCGCCCACGCGGACTTCTTCAAGAATCCCGCGGACCGCCGCTTCGATCTCCGGGACGTCCAGGGTGTTGGACTGGGTGAGCACGGCCCGGATCTGCTCCGGGGGGTCGCTCTGGGTGTCGAGAAAGCGCATGGGATCCTGCCTGCCTGGAGGGCTGCCCCATTATAGGGAGGGGGGCGGAGAGCGTCAAACGGATGGAGCAGGCGCTTGGAGCCGGCGCGATCCGGGTATAGAGAGGCAATCCCCCCATTCCCCGAGGTTGACCGATGCGCGCGCGTCTCTGCTTTGGAGCGTTCGGCCTGGCCGCGGTGCTCGCGGCCCTCCTGCCGGTTCGCGGCTGGGCGGGCCCGTGGCGGCAGATCCATCCCTACTATCAGGGGGCCTATATTTTCTCATTCCGCAGCCCCGACCTGCTGGGAGAGAACCCGGATGAGTGGTGGGGCCGCGCGGATCGGCGCCTGGTAGCGGGCGCGATCCTCACGGATTTCCCGCACTGGCTGGCTGAGCACGCCACCCGCATCGAGCAGGCGCGGACGCTCGAGCGGCCCATCATCCTCGCCCTGCACCTCCACTCGGGCTTCGGAACAGGCCTGGTGACCTACACGGCGGACCTGCGCCGTGCCGAGGTTGCCAATTACCCGTGGCTGATCCGCCGCCTGGAGGAGGCCGGCCTGGATCGGGACGACGTGACGGTCA
>CAYQDT010000637.1:0-386 GCA_964416225.1 uncultured bacterium | reverse complement strand
TACCTGCAATGCGCAGGCCACCGCGGCCCATCAGATCCGTCCGGACCTGGTCCCGCGGGGGGTCGCGGCGCTGGCCGCGTTCCAGCAGTGGCGGCACGCACCGCCGTTCCGCCGGCGACTGTCGCTCGGCAGCGCCTTTCGCGTCTTTGCGGAGGACCACGTGGCCCAGCACCTGGGCAGCGCGGCGCGCGGGCGGCGGGCCAATGTGACGGCGGCGGCGTTCGCTCCGCTCACGCCCGAGGAGCGCCAGCGGTTCCGCGCCCACCTGTACGGCCCGAAAGGCGTGATCATCGCCACGCCGGCATTCTTCAACCTGCTGCGTCTCGGGCCGGAGCCGCGCGGCACCCAGACCGCCGACCTGCTCCATGACCGGCTGGAGACGCGGG
>CAYQDT010000636.1:0-3389 GCA_964416225.1 uncultured bacterium | reverse complement strand
GGCGGTGCTCAAGAAGGCGACCGGCCCCGTGGAGGTGGTCTACATGCGCGCCTCCGGAACCGCGCCGTGATCGCGCGCTGGTCTCAAACCGGCCGGCGCCGCGTCCCGTCGGCCGCCTCGTCCGGACCGTAATGGAGCCCTCGCCGCTTCCATTTACGGCGGCCGGCCCGCCCGATAAGATGATTCCGAAGCCGCAAGCTCTCCGGGAGCGTCGGATTGCGGCCCGGAGTGGGCGCATGGAGTTCCGTCGACTGATCGTCATCGCCGCCGCGGCGATGCTTGCCACCGCCGGCCTGGGCGCCTGCACCCGGCCGGCGCGGGCCGCGCTGCTGCCCGTCCAGCGGCTGCAGCGAGATCCGGGCCCCGCGGAGAAGCTGGAGTCGGCCCACTTCTCCATCACCTACAATCCACGCCGGATGAGCGCGTCCGCTGCCGAGGCGGCCCGCGCCCAGGCCGAGGCGGCGTGGGATCACTGCCGGGACCGGTTCGGCTCGGAGCCGGCGGGCAAGATCCACCTCGAATTGACGCCGCGGTTCGTCGGCGCCACCGGTTTCGCCTCGTTCGAACGGCCGCGGGAGCGTGGGGAGAAGCCGCGACCGCTGGTCGGCGTCCGCTACACGGAGCTGGAGTACCTGGGCCTCGCTCCGCAGTATGTGTTGACGCACGAGGTAGGGCACGTGTTTTCCGGGAACCTGGCCGCCACCACTCTCGGCGAGGGAATCGCGGACTGGGCGGCGGGCAACTTCAGCGGGATTCCGATGCGGCCGTGGTGGGCGCGCGCCCTCCGCGACAGGGGTCTGTGGGTGGAGCCGACCGCCTTCTTCATCACGGGAGAGTTCGACCAGACCCCCGAGGTGGACGCCAACATCCGCACCGCGCAGTACGCGGAGAGCGCTTTGCTGGTGCAGTACCTGGTGGACCGGTTCGGGTGGGCGAAGTTCCGGGAGTTTGCCGCCGAATACAGCCGGGCGCGGGGGCCGCTGGAGAGCAACGCGTCGCGCCGCAGCCACCGCGAGGAGCGGACCGCGGACGAAGCCACCTCCGCACCGGAGGCCGGACAGGTGCGCGCGGTCTTCCAGCGCCACTTCGGCCTGTCGTGGGAGGCCCTGGCGCGGGATTGGGAAGAAGCGATCCGCAAGGATCCCGCGCCCGCGGGGATGGCGGAGCGACTGGTCCTCGGCGAGAAGCTGTACGGGGCGGTCCGGAACTGGGAGATGTGGACCCTCCGCTCCGGCGGCGATCTCGGGGCCGGCGTTTGGGAGACGGTCCGCGCCGCCTTCACGGAGGCGAACCGGGCCCTCTCGGCGGGCAATGTGGAGGACGCCGGGCGGCTGTACGGCCGGGCGCGGGCGCTGGTGGAGCGATTGAAACACCCGAAATCCGTGGCATAACCGGAGGGGAGTGCAGGGGCGCGACTTTCCGGCGCCGCTCCGAGTCAGATAGGGGGATGCGCCGGACAGGCGGATGCAATGACACGACGAATGCTGGGTGTGGGGGTGCTCGCGGGCCTGGCGCTGTTCGGGTCCACGCCCGCGCGGGCGCAGTTTGGCAACCCGAACCCCGGCCCTCCGGTCACGGTGCCGCTCCCGCCGCCGGCGCTCGGCCCGAGCTCGCTGGGGCTGCTGGAGCAGGACTTCCAGCAGATGCGCCGCACGAGTCCGAACCCGGACTCGTTCATGGGCGGGCGCTGGAATCCGCGCTTCCAGACGATCGTCCCGAACAGCGGCTTCGGCGGCGGCACGTGGTGGGTCCCCTACGGGGGCTGGGGCTACTACCCGTACGGCGGCTACTACGGCGGCGGAATTTACCTGGGCGGCGGCTACCCGTACGGCGGGTACGGCGGCGGATATGGGGGCTACGGCGGCGGCTACGGCGGGTACAACAACTACAACTACAACGTGAACCCCCCCGCGGTGGTGCTCCCGCCGGCGGCGTCCGGAGCGGCGCCGGCAACTCCGGCTCCCACGGCCCCTACCTCCCCGCCCGCGCGTGATGATTACTACCTCCGCCGCGGCGCGGAGGAGAGCCTCTCGGACGCACTGGACGACATCCGCAAGGCGTGGCTGAACGGCGACGCGGCGCGCCTGCAGGCCCGCGTCGCCCCGGATACCGGGGTGCGGGTCTCCTCCAACGGTCAGTATCGCTACACCATGACCGGGGCGGAGTTCTCCACCATGCTCCGCAGCGCCATGAAGCGGATCGACACCGTGGCGTTCGAGCTGGACCGGCCGAAATCGACGGAGCGGGGCCGCGTGACGGTGACGGGGAAGCACACCTATCTGGACCGGGATAAACGGCGGCAGACGGTGAGCATTTCCTACACGCTGGAGCAGATCAATGGGCGGTGGCTGATCACCGGGGCCGGGTCGACCACGCCCGCGGTGGCGCCTGCCCGGGAGTGACCGCACCGGGCGCGGCACGTCCCCGGCACGGGGCCGGGCTTCGACCCCATCGCGGCCGGATCCCGCACCGGGCGCGGCCCTGATGTCCCGCCGGAGCACTTCCGCGAGGGTCGGGTCAGTGACTGTGACCGGCTAACGGCCGGAGCTGGGCCGTCGGATGGGAGCCGACGTCCTCCCCAGGCGCCGGTTGTACCGGTTCGGTCCGGCCGCGTCCGACAGTGCTGCGCGCCGGCCCCCGTCGCCTGGGAAACGAGGGTCACGCCGCCGAGCCCGTAGGACCGCGCGAGCACGGCGGCGCAGAGATGGCGGTGGCGTTCGTGCAGCAGCGGCTTGGCCAGGGCAAAGGCCTGGGCGATGGCTTCGGCGGTCATACCCGAATGGAATCACAACTCGCGTCATCCTTCCGGCAAGTGACCGCGACTCGTTGAAACGCGGGCCGACCGTTAGTCGTCAGGACGTGAAACAGCGAGGGTCCAGCCACTACTTCGAGCAAAGAGCTCATTCAGACTCAAGTCGAAGGGCGGCCCCGGCCGGGATCGGATACGTGGACTACGGACCCCTGGACCTTCTCCACGACCACGAAGTGTCGTGCATCGATATAGCCAATATAGGGTCGGCTGAGCAATCTAAGCGCCTCCGGTTTCTTGGCGCGGAAGCGGTCCGCCGAGAGACCGTGCGAGCGGCAGTCTTGGCGTAAGTCGTAGAGTGAGCAACCTTCCGGCTTGAGTGAGCATTCCCGCTGCAACTCATCGCGGGACCAGCGGACACGGAGCGTGTTGAATAGCGTCCCTAATGCCGCTGGTCCGCATGCGTGCAGGTCCGGTCGGCGTGCAGTCCATCTCTCTCACGGTTCAGTGAAGACGGGCACTACAGTCCGCCTGCGGCTGGATCACCCTCAAGCAGGCTGGCCTTCCAGGATAGTCTCTCATGCGCTTGCTTCTTCCACTTGCGGCGCTCGTTCTGCTGCTCACTCCCCAGAAGGCGGCG
>CAYQDT010000635.1:0-3393 GCA_964416225.1 uncultured bacterium | reverse complement strand
GGAAGCGCGAAGGCCGCCGTCACCGGCACGGCCAGCCGCGTCACCCCGCGCAGCAGCTCCGGCGTGGCGTCCGACGCGTCCGGCCGCGCGCTCCGCAGCCGGGAGATGTTCCAGATGGTCCCGAGGGCAATCGCCGAGGTGACCATGTTGCTCATGCCGGTGCTGACGAAGGGGAGGTTGATTCCGGTGAAGGGGAAGGCGCGCACCATGGCGCCGCAGATCCAGACTGCCTGGAGCGCGAGCAGGGTGGTCAGGCAGAAGCCGAGCAGCCGCATCCGGTCCGTCGCTGCCTGGCGCGCGGCCACCATCCCGCGCCAGGTGATCCCCACGAACACCGCCAGCACCGCCAGGCCGGTCCAGAGGCCCAGGGTGGCGGCCACGCCCGCGAAGGCGGCGTCATTCTGCGCGAGCGGGAGGATGCGCGGGAGGTCCACCGTGCCGGGCCCGAGCCCGGTCCAGCCGCCCGAGGCGATCGCCCAGAGGATCCGTGCCTGGTGGTCGCCGTGCACGAAGCGGGTGTTCCACGGGTCGAACCACATCTCCATCCGGTTGTGAAGGGTGTGGAAGCCCACGTCCTTGAGAGTGGGGATCGCGATGGCGACGCCGATCCCGAGGCCCAGCAGGAGGGCCGTGAACCAGCGCCCGGTCGCCGCCACGAGCGCCGCGAGCGTCAGCGCGATGATCACCGCCGCCGGGCCGAAGTCGTGGAAGATGTAGAAAAAGAGGCAGTAGAGTCCCACGGTGGTCAGCACCACCGTCAGTTCCGTCCGGGGCTCCACATACATCCGGTTCAGGGGCCAGACGCGGCCGAGCGGCTGGCGGAGGTTGCGCAGGACCCGGCTGTGGCGGCCCAGGTAGTCCGCCAGAAAGAAGGCCACCGCCAGCCGGATCAGCTCGCTCGGGGTGAACCGGATGCCTCCCGGCAGCGGGACCTGGATGAGCGCGCCTCCCTCGGAGCGGATGCCGTGGATGGCCAGCAGCCCTGCCAGCAGGAACATCACCAGCAGCAGCACGGCGTGGAACGGCACCGACTCGTAGTAGGGGCGGTCACCCGCCACGCGCCACCAGATCTTTTCCTCGATCAGGAGATTCAGCCGCTTGAACCACGGCCCCCCCGCTGTCACCACGGCCAGCACCCCCATCGCCAGCAGCACCCCCTTGTCGTAGGCACCCGGCGTAAGCCCAGCCTGACCGGGCCCGCGCAGGTCCAGGTGGTAGGCGGCGCCGACGATCAGCAGCACGCTTAGCAGCGGCAGCAGCAGCAGATCCCCGTCGAACCGGATGGCGCAGAAGAGCAGGTGCAGCAGCAGGCAAGCGGCCCACACCACGCCGATGCCGGTCAGCGCGGGCAGAAAGGTCTCGGCAGGGTGCCGCTGCGCGGCGGCCACGCCCCAGGCGGCGAGCGGCAGGAGCAGGGCGTTCCAGAAGAGGAGGTTTCGCTCGAGAGCCCGTCCCCGAAAGCCGGCCGGTACCGGCGCCGCCGCGTCGTCTGCCGGCGCGGCGGATCGCGCGCGGGGCATCTGTTCCAGCACTCTCGCCATAAACTCCTACCCGGGGTGGTTGCAGATCGACCGAAGGACTCTACCCGATATTACTCCAGAGGAGGGACGTGCGGCGTCCGGCCATCTCCTGAACGCCGGAATCGCCGCGCTGGTTACTGCGAGGCGAGGGCCGGACGCCCCGGCGGCGGGCCACCCCCGCCGGACGACGCGCCGTTTCGCCAGCTCTTGACACGCCGTTGGTGAAGATGATAGATAATAGTCGACTATTCCGATCGACAAAGTAAATACGCTGCCGCCGGGGATGCCGGCCGCGGCGCGGCTGACCAGTCAACTGGAGGCCAGGCGCAACCACAAGCCGTGGAGCGCCTGGCCTTTTTTTGCGCGGCGGCCCGCCGTTTCCGGCCGCTCCGAAGGCGAGCGATCCCGCGCTGCCGGACGTCTCCGGGCAGCCTGGGCTTCGTCGATCACACCCGCTGCGCGAGCCGGCGCTCGCGCCGGCCATGCACCGTTGTTACGAAGGAGAGCTGATGTCCACCCACCGCCCGCGGCGCCGCGGCTTCACCCTGATCGAGCTGCTCGTGGTGATCGCCATTATCGCCATTCTGGCAGCCATCCTGTTTCCGGTCTTTGTCCAGGCGCGGGAAGCTGCGCGGAAGACGCAGTGCCTTTCCAACACCCGGCAGCTTGGGAGCGCTTACATGATGTACCTGCAGGACAACGATGAGCGCTTTCCGCCCCACGTTACGGAGCGGACGGCGCCCACGCCCTCCCGGGCGGATGCCGCGCTGCACTCCTACCGGTTCAAGCTGATGCCGTACGTGAAGAATGACGGGGTCTTCAAGTGCCCCTCCGCGCCGGCGTGGCCGGCGCCCGGACCCGGCCAGTGGTTCAGCACGGACTACGGCAACAATCACAACGAGGCCAACCTGCCGACCGCCCAGCAGACGAGCTGGTACCGGAGCAACCCGGACTTTGGCTTCAACGAGGGGACGAGCCTGGCGGATCTCGACCGGCCCGCGGAGTTCATCCTGATCGGCGACGCGGGCCGGTCAGACGGCAGCGCGAGCCGCGGCGGCCTCTATCCGCAGCCCTGGGCGTTCAGCGTGACCACGCAGAGCCGCCTGCTGGCGCGCCACCAGGGGGGAGCGAACATCGCCTATGCGGACGGCCACTCCCGGTGGACCCGCCCGGAGAGGACCTGGCGCAGCTACAACGACAACGACTGGCGTCGTCACCCGACGGCCCCCTGACGGGATGTTTGGAAGGGGCGGATGACAGGGGTCTATGACAGGGGTTTAAGAGGGGTTGAAGGAGGGGGTGGCCGGGTGTAGGGGGTTAGGTGCCATCCGGTTCAACCACGGATCGCCTCCGGGTTGTCAGCCGTCGATGGGCGAGGTGTCCTGTGCCTGAATGCCGCCTGGAAACCTGCCTGGCGTTTGATGGCGAGGACGGCTCACCCCAACCATGCTGGCGTCAGGTAGGATTAGGGGTCCGGCAGCGACCGGAGCCCCGGCGGGGCAAGGGCCTCACTACCTCTTACAGCACTGCCGCCGGGTTGCGGACCTGGCGGACTACAGAAAGGTCACCTGGCGGAAGCCAAGGGTCAGGAGCTGCTTCCGGAGCGCCTCCCGCGCGTTGTCACCGGCCGCCTGGAGGGCTCCGCTCTCCAGCGCGGCGCTGCGGATTCGCTCCTCGGCCTCTCGCCGCGCCTCCGTCTCCAACTGCGCGTCGGGACCGGTGAGAAAGCCGGCCCGGCGCAGGTAGACGTGGCTGGCATCGTTGTCCAGGCGGGTGTGGAGGATCTCCACCGGCGGCAGGCGCAGGTCCACCGCATCCCCATGCGTCCGGATATCGCCAGGATGGAGACGGGCCAGGTCCACGCCCAGCGTCA
>CAYQDT010000634.1:2712-3394 GCA_964416225.1 uncultured bacterium | reverse complement strand
GGGCACGCTGCCTCGAGAGCAGCTCGCCACCGATTCCAGGAGGCCCTGAGCGGAGCTCCTGGGCGCGGCGGCGCTGCGACGCGGGGCCGGGGCTCGCCCCCGGTCCGCGAACCCCGCCGCCGCGAAACGGGCGCTGAGGCCGGGGCCCCGGGAGAGGCTTCGGGGTGTCCGGTAGGGCAGGGGTGAGCGGTACGGCCGCTCATCCCCGCCGGGCGCCGCACCGGAGCGACGCCGGGAGCGGACCCGGGTGGGCCCGCCCGATCCTAGCGATCGGCACCGCCGGACGGGAACTCCGGCAGATAGCCGCTCACCGTCACCTGGTCCCCTTCGCGGATCGCGTCGGCGTCCACCGAGCGTCCGTCGCGCTGGAGGTCGGCCAGGTCCGTGTAGACGCGGTGCGTCCGTCCCTGGTCATCGCGCAGCGTCACGTAACCGAATTCCCGGTTCACCGCCGTGACGGTACCCGTCATCCGGCTGCGGCGGAACGGCTCCTGGTCCGTGACGGTGACCCGCTCGTAGTACCCGTTGGGATCGTCGCGGCGGTAGAAGGTGCTCCGCTCGAACATCTCCGACGGGCGCAGCGCCTCCACCCGGAAGGCGCGGAGACGAAGGTCGTCCGTCTGCCAGCCGGTGGCCCGCACCCACTGACCGTTCTTCAGGTCGTGCACGGAGATCTGCTTCC
>CAYQDT010000634.1:0-2702 GCA_964416225.1 uncultured bacterium | reverse complement strand
CGTCCAGCACGCTGGCTCCGTCCACTACCCGGAGGTTCCACTCATTACCGGCCGAGCGGACGGAGATCTTGCGGGTGGCATTGAACGGCCCCGTATCGTCCGTGATCCTCCCCACCAGCGTCACGGGCGTGGCGCTGAAGCGGGAAGTCGCGCGCTCCGGAAAGATCTCGCGGGATCCCGCCACGGCCATCACGTATCCCTGCTCCAGGCCGGGGCGGTAGAAGGCCGACTTCTGCAGGTCGGGCCGGTCCCGGCCGATCACCTGGAGGCGAGAGACCTTGATCCGCCGGGGGTCATTCATCACCATTCCCTCGGCGCGGACCCACATCCGGCTCCTCAAATCGCTCTTGTGGAGCGTCTGGCCCTGGGCCCCCACCATCTCGGCGTCACTCAGATGGAGCGTGTAGTCCGTCCGGTCCGGGCCCACGCCGACCCGCATCTTGTTCTCCACGATGACCCCGGCGTCCCGCGGCTTACGGGTGATCTCCCCGACGAGCACCACGGGGGTCCCTTCCGAGAAGAGCTTCGCCTCCGGGCCGACGTTTCCGTCTCTCCGTTCCGTCCCGTCCCTCCGTTCGTTGCCTTCGTTTACGGCCATGACGTAGCCGGACGTGAAGCCCTGCCGGAACGCGGT
Organism: uncultured bacterium; assembly: GCA_964416225.1. Taxonomy (GTDB): domain Bacteria; phylum Armatimonadota; class SYMT01; order SYMT01; family SYMT01; genus CAYQDT01. Next base: position 2,068 of record CAYQDT010000634.1, on the reverse strand, counting down.
GCTCCGCTCGAAGTCACGCTGGTTCGGCGCCAGCACTTCCAGCCGGCTGACCTTGATCCGCCGCGGGTCGTCCATCACCGTTCCGGTGGCCCGCACCCACCAGTCGGACTTCAGGTCGCTCACCGCCATCTCGCGGCCGGAGTCGTTCAGGATCTGCGCGTCGCTCAGGTGGAGCGTGTAGTCGCTGCGGCGCGGGCCGACCGCCACCTGCATCTTGTGCTCGTGCGCAACCCCCAGGATGCTCTTGGGGGCGCTGGTGACCCGCCCCACGATCGCCACGTGGGTCCCTTCGGCCCAGTGAGGCGTCTCGGTTGTCTGCGCGCGGCCGGCAGTCACAAGGCTAACCGTCAGCGCGCAGGCCAGGGAGAGCACTTGTCGCATGTCGTCTCCTTTCCGTGTGGCAAGGTGCTGCACGGGACACCGCGGAGGACGAGCGGACGATCTTTGATGGGGTGCATGCGCTCGCCAACCACGGAGCCTGCAAGGGACTCTTTCCCCCGTCTCCGGCAGCGAAACGTGGGGCACGCATCGCCGCGAAGCCCTCAGCGGCCCGGCGCCGCACCACTTCAGACCGGGCAAGGCGCTACGGGGTGCGCGTCCGCCACGGCGCACCCGGTAAGGCATTGGGGGGAGCTGCGAGCCGGCCCGGGACCGCTACGGCAGCGGCACCGGACCGCGTGAGCGGCGGGACGGCGCGCTAAGCTGTGCCGGGCGCTCCTTGAGCGTTGCGGTGAGGAGCCGGTTCTCTCCCCCGCGTGACACAAGCAGGGCGAGCGTATCGCCGACCTTGAGACCCTGGACCATCCGGCTCAGCGATTCCGAGTCGGTGATCTTCTGGCGATTCGCTTCCAGGATCACATCGTACTCCTGGAGGCCGGCGCGGGCCGCGGGAGAGTTGGGATAGATCTGCGTCACCACGGCCCCGTCATCGCCCTCCAGGGTGATGCCCACCTTCCGGCGCGCTTCCTTCGGGATGCTCTTCAGCGGCGCGTACGCCACCCCGAGGTAGGGCCGCACGATCTTCCCCTTCTCGATCAGCTCCGCCGCGATCTTCCGCGCCGCGTTGATCGGAATGGCGAAGCCGATCCCGACGTACGCCCCGGTCGGCGACGCAATCGCCTCGTTGATGGCGATCACCTGGCCGTTGATGTTCGCGAGCGCTCCGCCGGAGTTGCCCGGGTTGATCGCCGCGTCCGTCTGGATCACCGCCTGGAGCGGGTGGCCCTCCGCGTTGACTTTACGGTTCACCGCGGAGATGATGCCCAGGGTGACGGTCATCCCCACGTCCAGCGGGTCGCCGGCCGCGATGGCCCAGTCGCCCACGTGCACCGTGTCGGAATTGCCGAGCTCGGCGGGGACCAGGCGCGCGCCCTTCGGATCGACCTTGAGGACCGCGATGTCGGTCGTCTCGTCGCTCCCCACCACCCGGGCGTCATACCCCTTGCCGTCGATCTGGACCGTCATCCGCTGCGCGTCCGCGATGACGTGCTGGTTGGTCAGGATGTAGCCGTCGGCGCTGATGATCACGCCGGAGCCCGCGCCGCGCGGCACGATCCGCTCCCCCTCCTGCGCTCCGCCGAAGTCCGAGCCGCCGAAGAAGCGGCGGAAGAAAGGGTCGCCCGAGAGGGGGCTGGACTCCACCTGGATCGCCTTGCCCTCCGTGTGCACGTCCACGACGGACGGTGAGAGCTTCGCGGCGGCCTTCGCCACCAGGTTGGAGTCCCCGACGAGCGCGGAGACCGTGGGCGGCGTGGCCTTCAGCGCCGCGATGACCGGCTGGCGGGAGGGGGTGAGAGCCGCGGACCGGTTGGCGGCGAAGGCCGTCAGACCCACCGCGGCCAGCACGGATCCGGAGACGAAGGCGGCAACGTACCCCAGACGCTGCCTGCTGTGGTCACGTAGGTTCATAGTCTGCTCGCTTCATCCTCACAGTGCATCGGGCGGAAGCGGGACCGGAGGCGCCGGACCCGCGCGCACCCTCCCACGGCGCCGGCTGCGTGCGCGGCCCGGCCGGCGCCGGCGGCCTGCCCCGCTCGCGACCGGAAGCGGCGACGGACGGCGCCGCCTC
>CAYQDT010000633.1:0-3396 GCA_964416225.1 uncultured bacterium | reverse complement strand
GTGATAGACGCCGTGCAGCGTGTTACTCAGCGTTGACAAGAACAGAACGGTCGCGAAGAGCCGGTTCCGGATGCTCATTCCGCCTCCCGGCCTGGCCTAATCAAAGCGGAACCCCACGCCCCGAACCGTGATGATGTGCCGCGGCACCGCGGGAACCGGCTCAATCTTCGCCCGCAGCCAGCGGATGTGCACGTCCAGCGTCTTCGGGTCGCCGCCAAAATCGGCTCCCCAGACACTGCCGATCAGGGCCTCGCGCGCGAGGACCCGGCCGCGGTGCGAAACCAACACGTGGAGCAATTGGAATTCCTTGGGAGCCAGCTCGACGCGCTCGCCCCGCACGAACGCTTCGTGACGCTCGAGGTCCATCCGCACCGGATCCGCTTCGATCACTCCGGAATAGACCAGGGGAATGCGAGCCGTCCGCGCGGGCGGCCGCTTTCCGGCCGGCTGGGGCACCACCTGCCCCGGGGCGGCGGGAGCCGGTACGGCGCCGGCCATACTCTCCGTCAACAACTCCTTAGCCGGGCCCCCCGCCGCCGGCGCCGCCGTGAGACTCGCGTTGCGTCGCAGCGCCGCGTGCACGCGGGCGATCAACTCCCGTGGATTGAACGGCTTGGTGACGTAGTCGTCCGCTCCGCTGGTTAAACCCAGGACTTTGTCCTCGATGTCACCCCGCGCCGTGAGCATCAGGATCGGCACATTAGAAACCGCGCGCATCCAGCGGCAGATCTGCATTCCACCGACCCCCGGAAGCATCAGGTCCAGGATCACGAGGTCGGGCCGCTGCTCCTGCAATAAACGCAGCGCCGTCACGCCTTCCGCGGCCGTGATCACGTCATAGCCTTCCTGGCTCAACGTAAAGCTCAGGCTGACGCGGAGCGTCTCTTCATCGTCTACCAGGAGGATCCGTGACATCGCTCACCCGCACGGGAGGGACGTCAGCCTGGTGTGGGCCCGGGGACCGGTCTACCGCGACGTCCGTCAGATTATACGGCGGCCGCTTCCCCCGCAGTGCGCTGCGAGGGCGCCGGGTGCGATCACATGTTTAAGGCGCGACTAAGACAGACACAGCCGCAGTGAGGGCGCGCCTGCTGCGGCTCCGGATGCGATCACTTGTGTAAGGCGCGACTAAGAGAGCCTGCGGGACCTCGCCGTGGAGCAGCGAGGGGGCACGGGCATCCCGGCCGCTCGCCCCGGATCGGGCCCGGCGGAAACAGCGGGCGCCCTCCATTCCACCCATTGCCTGTGGCAAGTCGGCCCCGCACCGGCGCCCACCAGGCGTCGAGTGCAGGAGAGCTCCGCCGGGACGGTACCGCATTCCGGGAGCTTCGCCAGGACGGCGACCGGACGATCCGCCTCCGGAGCCCCCTTCGCGGGCTGACCCGGGGAGCGGCCCGGATCTAGCGATTCTACAGAACCGGAGGAGAATTCTACAGAATCGGCGGACTACTCTCCGAGGGGCCGATGGCGGCGGTCCCCGCATCGGAAGCGGGAGAGCAGGGTGTCACTCACGGACAGGATCCAGGCGTGCGATCACGGGCAGCGGCGGCAGGCGATTGTCGGATCACTGCTGCGCGATGTCTTCCGCGGCGAGCTGCAGGCCGGTCAACACCTCGTGACGCGCGAGCTCGCGACCCGCTTCGGAGTCAGCCATACTCCGATCCGGGAAGCGCTCATCGCGCTGGAGGGTATCGGCGTGGTGGATCTGCTTCCAAACCGGGGAGCCGTGGTGCGGAAGGTGACCCCGCGGGATATCGCGGAGATTTGCGAGGTCCGGCGCGTGCTGGAATGCGAGGCGGTGCGGAGCGCATGCGGCCGCATCAACCGCGCCGCGCTTTCGGAGCTGGCCGTGGAGCTGCGCCGGCTGCGGGGCGTCGACGCGGAAGAGGCCCCGTACGTGAGCGCGGCGCGCGCGGCGGACAGCCGCCTCCACGACCTGATCGCGGCCTCCTGCGGGAATGCCTTCCTGGCCGCAGAGCTGAGCCGTCTCAAGGGCCTCTTTCGCGCATGCCGGGACGTATCGTGGGAGCACGAGGAGGGCCGCATCAACTCCCGCCGGGTGGTGGAGGAGGCATGCGAGCACCTCGCCCTCGTGGAGGCGCTCCTCCAGGGGCGGCGCACCGAGGCCGTGCGCGCGATGGCCCGCCATATCAATGAGGGTACGCGGTACTGGAGCCGCGCGGTGAGTGAGCCGGATGAAGCCGCCGTGCTGAACGAGCTGGCGGAAAAGGAGCAGATTCAATGAGTGGAGCCCGGGCTCAGAGCCGGTACCGTCATGCGCTCGCCTGGATCGCTGGAGCGCTGCTGCCGCTTTCCGCGGCGTTCTGGTCCGAGGCCGCTCCGGCCGGGACGGCCCGCCCCGCGCCGAAGCCGCTCCTCCCGGCGGTCGCCGGTCGCTCCGGCGCCGTCACGGCACACCCGGCCGGCGGCAAGCTCCACTACAACCGGGACATTCGCCCCATCCTCGCCGAGAACTGCTTCGCGTGTCACGGTCCGGACTCCGCCGCGCGGAAGGCGGACCTCCGCCTTGACCGCCCCGCGGAGGCGACCGCAATGCGCGGCAGCCGCGCCGCGATCGTCCGGGGCAACCCGGCCGCCAGCGAGCTGGTGCACCGCATCTCCGGGGACGGACCGGTGATGCCCCCCGCCGCCACCCATAAGACGCTGACCCCCACGCAGATCGCGCTGCTGAAGCGGTGGATCGCGGAGGGCGCCGAATATGAGGTCCATTGGGCGTACCAGGTGCCCCGGCGGCCCGCGCTCCCGGCCGTGAAGGATGCCCGCTGGTGCCGGAACCCAATCGACCGCTTCGTCCTGGCGCGGCTGGAGCGAGAGGGGCTGCACCCGGCACCGGAGGCGGATCGACGCACCCTGGCCCGGCGCCTGAGCCTCGATCTGACCGGCCTCCCACCCGATCCGGCCGAGGTCGACCGCTTCGTCATGGATCGCGCGCCCGATGCCTATGAGCGGCTCGTGGACCGCTGGATGGCGACGCCGCAGTGGGGCGAGCACCGCGCGCGCTTCTGGCTGGACGCCGCGCGCTATGCGGACACCCACGGCATCCACTTCGACAACTATCGTGAGATGTGGTCGTACCGGGATTGGGTGATCCGCGCGTTCAACCAGAACATGCCGTTCGATCGCTTCACGCTGGAGCAGCTTGCCGGCGACCTCCTGCCCAACGCCACGCTCGACCAGCGGGTGGCCTCGGGGTTCAATCGGTGCAACATCACGACGAACGAGGGCGGCGCCATCGCGGAGGAGTACCTGGTCCTCTACGCGCGGGACCGGACGGAGACCACCTCCCAGGTGTGGCTCGGCACCACCGCCGGCTGCGCCGAGTGCCACGACCACAAGTTCGATCCGCTGACGCAGAAGGAGTTCTACCAGCTCTCC
>CAYQDT010000632.1:0-3396 GCA_964416225.1 uncultured bacterium | reverse complement strand
GGCCCACACGATCACGGACCACGAGTTCGACTTCGCGCGCTCCGAGGATAAGGAAGCGACCACCGACGCCAAGATCCGCCACCTGGGCGAAGTGTACCTGGCGAAGGCGCGCCGCAACCTGGGCCCCAACGCGGGAGAGACGCCGGCGCTCCGGGCGATGGAGGATTACTTCCGCAACGCTTCCGCCAATATCCGGGCGATCGAGAAGATCCGGATCGCGGCCCAGCCGGCACACCTGAACGGGCTGCTCGACTTCGCGCGCCGCGCGTACCGCCGCCCGCTCACCCCGGCAGAGCGCGCCGACCTGCTGGCGTTCTACCGCTCACGACGGGAGAAAGAGGGTCTGAGCCACGAAGAGGCCGTCCGTGACTGCGTGGCAGGCGTGCTCATGTCGCCCGACTTCCTCTTCCGGGTGGATCGCGAAGCCGTGGCCCCGGCCCCCCGGGCGGCTGCCGGCGTGCGGACCATTGCCGCCGTGAAGGCCCCGTCGGCCGCGGACACCACGGACGGAACGGTGGTCCGGCCGCTCTCCGACTACGCCCTGGCGAGCCGCCTGAGCTACTTCCTCTGGTCCAGCCTCCCGGACGAGGAGTTGCTGGCGCACGCCGCCGCCGGCGACCTCCACCGTCCGGAGGTGCTCGCGGCGCAGGCTCGCCGTATGCTGAAGGACCCGCGGGTCCGCGCGCTGGCCGTGGAGTTCGGCGGCAACTGGCTGGACTTCCGCCATTTCGAGGAATACAACGGGATCGACCGGACCCGCTTCCCCAGCTTCAATGATCAGCTCCGGGAGGCGATGTTCGAGGAGCCGATCCACTTCCTGATGGACGAGTTCCAGAGCGACCGCTCCCTGCTGGACATGCTGTACGGCAAGCGCACCTTCGTGAACGCCGTTCTGGCGCGGCACTACGGCATGACGGAGGTGAAGCCGGCCGGAGACAGTTGGGTGCGGGTGGACGACGCGGACCGCTATGGCCGCGGCGGGCTCCTCCCGATGTCCGTGTTCCTCACGGAAAACTCCCCCGGCCTGCGCACCAGCCCGGTGAAGCGCGGCTACTGGGTGGTCCGGAAGCTGCTCGGCGAGCATATCCCGCCGCCGCCCGCCACGGTCCCCGAGCTTCCAAAGGACGAGAGCAAGCTGGGCACCCGGACGCTCCGCCAGGTGCTGGAGCAGCATCGACGGGACCCGGCCTGCGCCGGATGCCACGCACGGTTCGATTCGTACGGCCTGGTGTTCGAGGGGTACGGACCGATCGGGGATCAGCGCTCGAAAGACCTGGGGGGCAACGCGGTGGATACCCGCGCCCCGTTCCCGGGCGGCGTGGAGCGATCCGGACTGTCCGGCCTCCGCGACTTTCTTCGGGAGCAGCGACAGGCAGATTTTCTCAACAACTTTTGCCGGAAGCTGTTCTCTTACTCACTGGGCCGCGGCCTTCAGGCGTCGGATGACCCGCTGCTCGTAGAGATGCAGCGGAAGCTGTCCGCCACCGGTTATCGCTTCGGTCCCCTGGTGGAGACCATCGTCACCAGCCGGCAATTCCGCACCCGGCGCGTATCGGCCCCGTTAGCGAAGAACTGATAACCATGTCCAAACACGACGAACGAACCGCTCGCCAGCTCTCCCGCCGCATCTTCCTCCGCGGCGCAGGTGTCGTCATGGCGCTGCCGTGGCTGGAGTCCGCTCCCGTTTGGGGCGCCACCGCCGCCAGCGCCCAGCCGGCCAGCGCCACGCCGCAGCGCTTCATTGTTCAATTCATGGGCACGGGCATCAGTCCGGGTAACTGGTGGGCGAAGGGCGAGGGCGCCGCGATGGAGCTCAGCCCGAGCCTGAAGCCGCTGGAGCCGCTCAAGGCCAAGCTGAACGTCATCAACGGGCTGTTCAACAAGCCGTCCGTGGGCGTGGGCATTCACCCCGGCATGACCGGCAACATCCTCTCCGGGATGCCGTTGACGCGCGGGACCGTCCTCCACGGCGGCACCAGCATGGATCAGGTGCTGGCCGCGCACCTGGGGCAGGATTCCGTGCAGCCCAGCCTGGTGCTGGCGTGCGAGCAGCCGTTGACCGGCTTCCACGAGTCGAACTTCTCGATGGCGTACAGCTCGCACATCTCCTGGCAGAGCCCGGACTCGCCGGTGCCGACGGAGGTCTATCCCTCGCTGGCGTTCGACAGCCTCTTTGAGAACAGCGGCAGCCAGCGCAATGAGAGCATCCTGGACCGGGTGAGCAGCGAGGCCGCCACCCTCCGCCGGCGGGTGAGCGCCAGCGACCGCTCCAAGCTGGACGAGTATCTCACCAGCGTTCGAGAGGTGGAGCAGCGCGCCCAGCGGATGCGCGGCGACATGCACAAGGCCGCCGGCCGCGCCGCGGACAAGGGCAAGCCGATGGTGGCGATGAAGCGCCCCGACAACGGCCTGCCGGAGGATATCCGCGAGCACATGCGCCTGATGTGCGACATCGTCGCCATCGCCATCCAGACGGATAAGACGCGGATTGCCAGCATGCTGATGTGCCGGGACCTCTCCGGCCTCTTCTATCCGTTCCTGGACGTGCGGGACTCCCACCACATCGCCTCGCACAGCGATACCAGCGTGGGGTACCAGCAGATCACCCACCTCTATACCACGCAGCTGGCGTACCTGGCCGGCAAGCTGCAGGCGATGCCGGAAGGGGAGGGGACGGTGCTGGACAACACCTGCATCCTGTGGCTCTCCAACATGTGGTCCGGCTCCCGCCACGACAACACCAGGCTGCCGATCCTCACCGTCGGCAACATGGGCGGGAAGCTGAAGAGCGGCCGCGTGCTGGACTACAGCGACCGGGGCGACGAGAACCGCAAGGTCTGCAGCCTCTACCTCTCGCTGATGGACCACATGGGAGTCAAGCTAGATCACTTCGGCGACGCGAACACCCGCCTCGCCGAAATCTAGCCGACATCGAGAGGAACGCGGGCCGGATCCGAGGCATGGGCGGGGCGGGCAGCCGGGGCAAGTCCCCGCGCCTCTCTGCCCTCTCGGGGTCTCCCGTGGCGTCATCGAAAACAGCCGCACTGCGCGCAAAGACGCGCGTGCGGCTGTTTTCATTCGTCCCGGACCGCCGGTTGCCGGCGCCGGCGCCCGGATCCGGGCGCTCCGGGCGCTGCAGCGCGATTCGCTCTCACCCCGCTCGACGGCTCCAAAGTGTCGCGCAAGAAGCAGCCATCGGCGCGGCGGGCGTCGTGGGCGCACACCTCACCCGCACGGCAGAGGTTTTCCGGGTAGACGCCCACCGTGGGGGAATTGCGCTCGGACGTCCGCTCCGGAACGGGGTTATCCCTCTCCGCCTTCGTCCAGCCAGTCCTCCTGCTCCTCTCCCAGGGCGAGTGCGTACGCGCGATCCCAGTCGTCGTAGTGGCGGCCCAC
>CAYQDT010000631.1:0-3398 GCA_964416225.1 uncultured bacterium | reverse complement strand
TTTCGTGACGAACGGTGCCGCCTGGTCTCTCGTCCACGTGCGGAAGGGTGAGCCAACGGGTTACGTCACCTGGCAGACGGCTCTCCTGGCGGAGGAGCCGGTCACCCTCCAGGCCTTCCGCTCGCTCCTCGGAGTACGGCGTGTCTACGGCTCGGCGGCGGGGGAGACGCTACTCGATCTCCTTGACCAAAGCGCGAGGGACCAGGAGGAAGTGACTCGCGAACTGGGGCGACAGGTCCGTGAGGCGGTCGAGGTGTTCCTCAACGCATTGGAACGGCTCGACCGGGAGTCCGATCGGAAGCTCCTGGCGGAAGCGGCCCCAAACCAGGTCTACGACGCCGCTCTCACCGTGATGATGCGGCTGGTCTTCCTCCTCTGCGCAGAGCAGAACGGCCTGCTCCCGACAGGGGACCTCTACGACCGGAACTATGCCGTCTCTACTCTGAACGATCAGCTCCGTGAGGCCGCTCAGCAGCATGGAGAGGAAGTCCTGGAGCACCGCTACGACGCCTGGCTGCGCCTGCTCGCGACGTTCCGGCTGATCCACGGAGGCTGTGCCCACGAGGACCTCAAGCTGCCGGCCTACGGCGGCTCGCTCTTCGATCCGACGCGCTATCCGTTTCTCGAGGGAGTGGGAGGCCGCTCGCTGCGGATCGATAACCGCGTGGTGCTGCACCTGCTGGACGCGCTGGAGTTCCTGGAAATGCGCGTGTCCGGCGGCCGGGAGCGGCGGCGCCTCTCCTTCCGCGCCCTCGGCGTCGAGGAGATCGGTCACGTCTACGAAGGGCTACTGGACCACACCGCCCGGCGAGCGAATGAGGCGACCCTCGGCCTGATCGGCAAGGAGACCGAAGAGCCGGAGCTGCCGCTGCCCGTGCTGGAGGAGAAGGCGGCGGATGGCCAGGAGACGCTGGTGGCGTTCCTGGCGGGGTGCGTGGGGCGCTCCGCGGGCGCCGTCCGGGCCCTGCTGGACGCGGAGCCGCAGCCCCACCGGCTCGGGCAGCTCCCCGGCGCGTGTGCGGGCGATGAGGCGTTGGCCGCGCGGGTGCGTGCATTCCTGAACCTCGTCCGCGACGACTCCCTGGAGCATCTACAGGTCTATCCGGCTGACGCGCTGTTCATGACCGCTGGCCAGGACCGGCGCTCCACCGGCACGCATTACACGCCCGTCACGCTCACCGAAGAGATCGTCCGCTACGCCTTGGAGCCACTGGTCTACATCGGCCCCGCGGAGGGGAAACCGCGCAACCAGTGGAAGCTGCGCTCCCCCCGCGAGTTGCTGGAGTTGAAGGTCTGCGACCCGGCGATGGGCAGCGGGGCGTTCTTGGTGCAGGCATGCCGCTACCTGGCGGAGCGGTTGGTGGAGGCGTGGGACCGGGAAGAGCAGCCCAAGCAAGCCGAGCCGGCGCTCGCCCCTGAGCTGGGCCAGGCGGTTCAGGTGGTCCGCGTTGCTCCCGTTGCGGCCCCATCGGTGCCACACGCGGCGGAGTTGGTGCTGCCGGAGGATCCCGAGGAGCGGCTGGCGATCGCCCGCCGGCTCGTGGCGGACCACTGCCTTTACGGCGTGGACAAGAACCCGATGGCCGTGGAGATGGCGAAGCTCTCCCTCTGGCTGGTGACCCTGGCAAAGGGAAAACCGTTCACGTTCCTGGACCACCACCTCAAGCATGGCGACTCGCTCGTCGGCTGCATGTGGCGTGAAGAGCACGGCAAGCACCTCCCGCTGCCCGCCCATATCCCGGACGAGGCATACCGCACCCGCCCGGGTGACGCGGGTCTAGTCCGCAGCCTCCGGCAGCGAAACGAAGATGAGCAACAGGGGCAACTCACCACTGAGACCGCCGTACTCCCCGCCGAGCGTGCCGACGAGTACAGAAAGCTCGCTGAGTTCCCGGACGATCCCGAGGGACAGCGTCAGAAGGCAGAGTGCTATCGCCGCCTCCACGAGAGCCGCGAGGCCCGGCAGCGGCGGCTGGGCGCGGACCTCTGGTGCGCCTCTTGGTTCTGGCCTCTCGCCGCCGGCGTCGGAGCTACCTGCCCGACCACGGGGCTCTATCTCGCCGTGCTGGAGCGCGGCAAGGAGTTGCCACCGGAAGTGGCAGCCGAAGTCGAGCGGCTGAGGGAGCGGATCCCGTTCTTCCACTGGGCGCTGGAGTTCCCGGACGTCTACGCTCGGGGCGGCTTCGACGCACTCGTTAGTAACCCGCCATTCCAGGGCGGCCAGAAGATCACTGGCGCTTTGGGGACGGACTACCGCGATTACCTGGTGGATGGGTTGGCAAACGGGCAGCGGGGCAGCGCGGACCTGTGCGCCTACTTCTTCCTGCAGGCCGGACGCCTCATTCGCGATGGTGGCAGCTTCGGGATGCTGGCAACGAACACCATCGCTCAAGGAGATACTCGGGAGGTGGGGCTGGAGCAGTTAACGGCAGGTCCCTGGACGATCCTTCGGGCTAAGCCCAGCCAGCCGTGGCCCGGCGCGGCAGCCCTGGAAGTGGCCGTAGCTTGGATCTGGCGTGGCGGCTGGAGAGGCGAACGCTTCCTGGACCAGCAGCCAGTAGAAGACATCACTCCATTCCTGACGATTCCTGGCATCGCCAGTGGGAAGCCCCACCGCCTGAAGGCGAACGAAGGCAAATCGTTTCAGGGCTCCATCGTGCTCGGGATGGGATTCGTCCTGACACCGGAAGAGGCCCAAGCGCTAGTCGAGAGAGATCCGCGCAACCGGAACGTGGTTCACCCGTACCTGATCGGCGAGGACCTCAACTCGCGTCCGAACCAGTCGCCGAGCCGCTGGGTGATTAGCTTCCGTGACTGGCCGTTGCGTAGGGATGTACTGAAGCCCTGGTACTGCGCCACCATACAGGAGCGAACAGAATGGTTGCGCGCAGGAATCGTGCCTGATGATTACCCGGGTCGTGTAGCGGCCGACTATCCAGACTGCCTGGCGATCGTGCGAGAGAAAGTTAAGCCAGAGAGAGACAGGAACACCTACAGTAAGTCCGCCCGTGAGAACTGGTGGTTGTATGAGCGATGGCGACCGGAGCTGTACAGCAGCGTCTCCCGCTTGGATCGGATGCTTGCCACCGCTCGCGTCAGTAAATACCTCTCGTTCTCACTCGTGCCCACGGATATCGTCGCTGACGGGCAATTGGTCGTTATCGCTGCAGCGGCTTACAGCATGTTTTCCGCAGTACAGTCGACCTTACACGCTGTCTGGGTCGCACACTATCAGTCGAGCTTGGAGACACGGGGGCGGTACACATCGTCCGACTGTTTTGAGACGTTTCCTCTCCCTACTCACCCCACAACGTCAGACGGTATCGGCGAGCAGTACTACCTGCATCGCCAGCATCTCATGCTTACCCGTAAGGAAGGGCTGACGAAGACCTACAACC
>CAYQDT010000630.1:2264-3400 GCA_964416225.1 uncultured bacterium | reverse complement strand
TGGCCCGCAGCCGTACCGCGTGCGGGTCGCCTGAACGTCATGCCGCACCTGCTGCATCGCGGGCACGCCGGTGGGCTGCGGGCCGCAGAAGCGGTACGGCTTCCCGTCGATGCGGACGATCCCGCACATCGCCTGGATCGTTCCGGTCCAGTGCCGGCTCCAATCATCGGTCAGCCGGTCCGTAGTGGACCAGACGCTGAAGTAGGGATCGTGGGTGACCAGCGGAGTGGCCGGTGGCCGGATCGGGTTCTCCTGCGGCGCAGCCAGGGCCGCCGTCGCGGAAGCGGACGCGGCGAGAAACGCAGCCGCGGCCAGGGTCTTTTGTGGTTTGTACATAGGTGAGAAAGCGCGGCCGACGCCGCGGTCGGTCGCCGGGCAGTTGCTCCCGGCCGCTTTACTTTACACTTTCCACCTGCAAATAGGCTGCTCCCGGCGCCGGGGAGCGCGGAAGGGCGCGCGTCGGGCGAAGCGCACAGGGACGGAGCCGCGCCATGGGTGCAAAGAGCCCTATGGGTACAAAGAGCCCTATGGGGGCAAAGAGAGGAGCGGCCGGGGCGAAGCTAGGGGTACAGGTCGGTGGACAGGTACTTGAGGCCGGTATCCGGGCAGACGGTTACGATCACTTCGCCGGGCTCGGCGACGCGGGCGACCTGCAGGGCGGCCCACACGTTCGCGCCACTGGAATAGCCGCCCAGGATCCCTTCGCGCCGCGCCAGCTCCCGAGTGGTCTCTTCGGCAGCAGCGTCCGACACGGTGAGAAATCCATCGCACAGCTCCGGCTCCCAGCGGGGCGGAATCATCAGATAGCCCGTCCCCTGGATCTTGTGGCGCGGGCTCGTCACCGCGCCGCCGGCGATGAACGGCGCTGACGCGGGCTCCGCCGCCAGGCACCGCACGCGCGGGTTGCGCGTCTTGAGGGCGCGGGACACCCCCAGGAAGGTGCCGCCGGTCCCCACGGAGGCGACCCAGGCGTCGACCCGGCCCCCCGTCTGCTCCCAGATCTCCAGACCCGTCCCCTGGACGTGGGCCCTGACGTTGCTCTCGCTGCCGAACTGGTCCGGGCGGAAGGCGTCCAGCGCCTCCGCCAGCTCCGCGGCCCGCTCCGAAACCCGCGCCAGGTCCTCGCCGGTCACCTG
>CAYQDT010000630.1:0-2254 GCA_964416225.1 uncultured bacterium | reverse complement strand
CGGGTTGGGGCCGCGGACCTGGGGCACCAGCACCACCTCGGCTCCGAACGCCCGGAGCATCCGCTGCCGCTCCACGCTGTTCCCCTCGGACATGACCGCGTAGAAGCGATAGCCCTTGACCGCGGCGACCAGCGCCAGCCCGATCCCGGTGTTGCCGCTGGTCGCCTCCACGATCGCGCCGCCGGGACGGAGCCGGCCGGAAGCCTCGGCCTCTTCCACCATTCGGCGCGCGATCCGGTCCTTCACACTCTGGCCCGGGCTCCAGCTCTCCAGCTTCGCCAGGACGATCCCGGGCAGGCCCGCTCCCACCCGCGCGAGGTGAACAAGCGGCGTCCGTCCGATCGTCTCGACGACGGATGCGGCGACGTCCGGAAAGGCTGACTCCCTCACCCCGTTCCCTCCCTCACCCCGTTCCCTCCCGCACCACTTCTCCCAGGATGCGTACTCCCTCCCGGATGGAGCGCTCATCCGCGCTGACGAAGTTGAGGCGGAAGCAGTTCGGTCCCCGCCGGTCCGGATGGAAGCTGGCACCCGGCACGAAGACCACCCCGCGCTGCATGGCCCGGAGCAGCAGGCCGTCCGAGTCCAGACCCTCGGGCAAGGTGCACCAGATGAACATCCCGCCCTCCGGCCGGGTCCACCGGACCACGCCCGCAACGTTTCGCTCCAGCTCCTCCAGCATCACGTCCCGCCGGCGACGGTAGCTCGCCACGAGCCGCGCGATGCCGGGCAGCAGGTGGCCCTGCGCGCAGTATTCATAGACCACTCGCTGCGTCAGCGATCCCGTGTGCAGGTCCGTGATCTGCTTGAGCTGCGCCAGCCGGGCGACCAGGGCCGGCCGCGCATAGAGGTAGCCGACGCGGATGCCCGGCGCCACCGTCTTGCTAAAGGTGCCTGTATAGACGGCCCACGGGTTGGCGGCCAGGGCCGTTACCGGCGGCAGCGCCTCCCCCTCGTAGCGGAGATCGTAGTAGGCATCATCTTCCAGCACCGCCACGCCGAGCCGCGCGGCAACCGCCGCCGCTTCCCGGCGCCGGTCCGCCGTCAGCGTCAGACCCGTGGGGTTCTGGAAGCTCGAGAGCGTGTACAGCAGCTTCGCGCCCGGCAGCCGCTGGGACAGCGCAGCGGCCACCATCCCCCCCGCATCCATCGGCAGGGGACGGTAGGTCGCCTCGTAGCTGTCGAAGACCTGCAGCGCCGCCAGGTAGGTGGGGCTCTCCACCGCCACCGCATCGCCCGGGTCCAGCAGCGCGCGCGCCGCGAGGTCCAGCGACTGCTGCGATCCACAGGTGATGAGGATGTGCTCCGGCGTGGCATCCGAGAGCCCGCGGGCCCGCAGGAGCCCGGCCACCAGTTCCCGCAGGGGCCCGTATCCTTCAGCCGCCCCGTATTGCAGCGCCGCGAAGCCGTCCCGGGCCAGCACGCGGTCGATGATCTCCCGGATGATGTCCACCGGGTAGAGGGTGGGGTCCGGCAGGCCGCTGGCGAACGAGATGTAGTTCCCGCTCGCGGTCGTCTTGATCAGCTCCATGATCCGGGAAGCGGAAACCCGCTCCATCCGCTTGGCCAGCATGTGATTCACCGCGGAGGCGTCGACTCCGGTGGGGAGACCGGGACCGGATTGGCAGAGTACGCAGAGGGCGCCGGCAATGTCGCGAGCGGGATCACGACGCGGCGGGCCCCGTCTTCCGGAACGCAGCCGAATACCGGCGCCCGCCGCCCTGGGGAGACGTGCCCTAACGGGCGTCGAGCAGCTCGTGCCGGACGATCTCGGCCCCCTTCACCATCGCGACGAGCTTCGCGAAGGAAGCCCAGCGAGCCGTCTGGCTGAAGCCGCAGTCCGGCACCACAGCCAGCTTCTCCGCGCGGACGTGCCGGAGGGCGAGCCGGATCCGCTCGGCGACGTCTTGCGGCGTCTCGATGTAATAGTTTTTCACGTCCACGACTCCGATCGCCAGCTCTTTGTCATTGGGGAAGCGCGACCAGAGGTCGATCTCGGCCATCTCGCGGCTGGCGAACTCCAGCACGAACTGGTCGACGGGGCAATCCAGGATGTGCGGGAAGAGCGGCTCGTAGTGGCGCTTCCCGACCGCGCGGCCGCGGAAGTTCCCGAAGCACAGGTGCATGCCGAGCCGGGCGTCCACGCCGTCGACCGCCTTCGCAATCAGCTCCACAAACGCCTGCGGGCGGTCCGGGTAGACGGCGGCGGATGGTTCGTCGAGCTGGATGAACGTGGCTCCCGCCGCCACGCACG
>CAYQDT010000629.1:0-3401 GCA_964416225.1 uncultured bacterium | reverse complement strand
CCCGGTGCAGCCACACCGCGTTCACCCCCGCGTTGGTGGGAAAGCCGTAGACGCGGCCGTCCCGGAGGAGGGTCGCATCGGTGGCCCGCCAGAGATCGCGGCGGACGTCGATGCCCCACTCCGGCAGCAGCTCCGTAATGTCCCAGGCCACGCCGGAGCGGACGTACCCGGCAAGCTGGCTGCCGCTGTAGCAGTCGAAGAGGTCCGGCCCCACCCCGCCGATGGCCTGCACCACGATCTTCTCCGTGTTCGGGACCAGCGGGTCGAGCTGGAGCCAGTAGCGCGGGTGGAGGCGGTTGAAGAGCGCGATCTGGCCGCGGCGGGTGGGGTTGTCGTCGCTGGCCCAGACCAGCGGGGTCTTCCCGGCGGGCGCGGGCGCCGGCCGGATCAGCCAGGCTACGCCGGTCAGGAAGAACAGGCCCAGAAAAACAAACGCGAAGAACAGTCGCATCGTCCAGCTATCCGGCAGCCGCGCCGCCCGGCCGACCCGTCGCGGGCTCCACGCGCACCGTGCCGAAGGAGAGCCGCCCCTCCTCGCACACCAGCGCGATCGCGCCGCCCTCCAGCGGCCGGTCGGCGTCTTCCACCTCAAAGAGGAGGGTCTCCCCGATCCGGGCGCGGATCCGCCGGCCGCGCACCTCCAGGCCGAGGTCGTACCAGCCGTCCGGCGCCCAGTCGAACTCCGTCTCGGCGAGGACGGTGGTCCCCTCCAGCGCCTTGACCAGGCGGGCCCGCCCCCCGCCGCAGAGCAGGAGGGCATAGTACCGGCGCATGCCATGCACGCGCGCGGCCACCCCGCTGCTGCGCGCCATGTGGGGGCTGACGGCGGCCGTCACCCGGTAGTCCCTCCACTCCCGGGTCCCCTGAATGAGGAGGCCGGTCCCCGCGTCCTGCACGACGCGGCACGGCTCCGGCCCTTCGCCGAAATGGTCCACGCCGTCCACCCACGCCCGCTTCCAGACCGTCCCGCCCGCCGGCCGGCGGAGCACCGTCTCCGGTGCCCCTTCCCAGGTGAGGGAGTCCAGATAGAGGGCGCCGTCGGCGCGGGCGTCCGAGGCCGCCTCGATGCCGATCGCCGCGATGGGGTAACCCTCCACGTCCGGCACGCGCCACTCGAAGCGTTGTTCCGCACCCGGCGCGAGCGTCACCTCCGGCCCCCGGAGGATCGCCGTCAGGTCGCCCGCGTCGTAGTGCCGCAGGTAGTGCCGGCAGCGAACCGGCGCCCCGTTGGCGGGATCGGCCGCCACCGCCGCACGGACCGTCTGGCCGGGGTACAGCGTCGGCGAGGCGTAGAGGCGGTACCCCGTCAGGTGCAGCGCCTCCGGCGGGATGAAGGTGGCGGTAGCCATGCGCGCCGCGCAACCCCGCGCCATGTGGCGGTAGCGGAGCGCCAGGCCCCGCTCCCCCGCGTGCTCCACCGCCGCGTGCGGGGTCAGCCCCGGCCCCCGCTCCGCCATGAAGCCCTGGACCGAGCCGGGCAGCGAGAAGTGGAAGCGCGCCCCCTGCTTCGGCGCCACCGGCTCCCGTCCCGCCAGCGCCCGGCCGATGTTGACCACCCGGTAGCTCTCGGAGAGCGCGTCCGTGATGCAGCGGCCGCCGTCCGCGGTCGGCAGGTACAGGCGGTCGGCCACCGGCCCGCGCCAGTCCGGCCCGGCTTCGAGGCCCGCCAGCCCGCCGCGGATCCCGAGCACGCAGCCGACGTTGCCGGAGTTGCAGTCCGTGTCCCAGCCGCAGTTGTTCACGATCATGAGCGACTCCTGAAAATCGCCCGCGCCGTGGAGCAGCGCGTGGATGACCAGCGCGTGGTTCGGGATCACGTGGCAGCCGCCGCCGTACCGGTCGTAGCCGTACCGGGCGGCGATTCGCTCCCGCGTACCGCGCCAGTCCGTCCCCTCGGCATGCCACTCCCGCAGGTCGGCGATCAGCCGGTAGATGCGCGAGTCGCGCGGGATGAGGCGGACCGCCGTATCGAGCAGGCGGTCGAGGTCTCGCTCGACGAACGCCTGCGCCTCCAGCGCGGCCACCACCTGCGCCCCGTGGATCGCCTCGCCGTCGTGGCTCACGCTGGCGGCCCGCCGCGCGAACTCCGCCGCGCGCTCGGGGTCGCCGGGGTGGATCATGCCCCACCCGTCGATGAAGATCTGTGCCCCGATTTGCTCCGCCACCACCCGGCCGTTCGTCTCGATCGAGCCGCTCCGCGGCGCCGGGATCCCCTGCTTCAGCCGCAGGAAGGCGGTGTGCTCGGTGGAGTTGCCCATCCCGCCCCACCAGAGCACCGTCCGGTTCTCGATGAGGTAGTTGAGCCAGGTCTCCGCGATCTGGGCGGGCGTCAGGTGGGGATCGTGAGCGTAGTCCGGCAGCGCCCGCAGGAAGGTGAACGTGCCGGACAGGTCGTCATCCGTCACCACCAGCGGCTGGCCGAGGCGGTCGTGGACGTAGTAGAAAATCTCACCCAGCTCGGCGCCGATCCGCTCGTACGACCACCCCTCGAACGGCCGGCCCAGGTACACGCCGATCATCTTGCCGAGCACGCCGGCGTAAACGCGCTCCGCATAGTCCGGCGCCAGTACGCCCGCTGGCGTGCGGTCCGGTGCGCTGCTGCTTGGTGCGGTGTTGCTCAACGAAGCACCTCACGCCTGGGGCGATTCCCGGTGGGCCGGCGGGGATGCTCCGGCCGGGGTGCGGCCGGCGAGCTCGCCGCGCGGGTCCCGGATGAGCTGTTGCACGTGCGCGTGCGGTGCTCCTCGGTCAACGGAGCGTACCCCCGCTCGCCTGCCCGCTCCTCCGGCGGGACTCCCGGATCGCGGCGGCTCCCGGCGGGGCTCATCGGGTCATCAACAGCGGCTTCGGGTCCTCCACCCGGCCGGGCGGACGCACCCCCGGTCCCACCCCCCGGACCCCCAGGTCCGCGTCCATCCGGGCGACGTGCCGCCGCAGCCGCTCGATCACGTCCGGGTGCTCCGACGCCACATCCGTCGTCTCTCCCAGGTCCTTCTCCAGGTGGTACAGCTTGGGGAACGGGCCCGTCGCGGGTTCCTGCCGCTGGCCGGCCGGCCGGTTCTGCTCCCGCTGCGGCGCGATCGCCATCTTCCAGGGGCCCTCGCGCACCGCCTGGAGCTCGTTGCCGTCGAAGTAATACTGCACCCCGCGGGGCGACCGCCGCGTCCGGCCGAGCAGGAGCGGCGTGAGGTCCGCTCCGTCGATCGGGCGGTCGGCGGGCGCCGTTCCGCCGGCAAGATGCACGAACGTGGGGAGGAGGTCGATCTCTCCGGCAACCGCGTCGCGGGTCACGCCGGCAGGCACATGGCCCGGCCACCAGGCGAGCGTCGGCTCCCGCATGCCGCCCTCGTAGGTGCCGCCTTTGCCGCCCCGGAGCGGGCCGGCGGTGCCGCCGGCCTTAC